>NZ_JBEYCQ010000009.1:0-271808 GCF_040632905.1 Streptomyces sp. NPDC016469 | reverse complement strand
ATCGGCGTCGTGCAGTCGCTGCACCGCCAGGTCAAGACCGCGATCGACCTGTACGCGACGCCGGAGTGGCGCGAGGCGGGCCTGACGCAGTGGACCGACGCGACGCTCGCGCACCTGCGCGCGGCGGAGCCGGGCAGCGACCACCAGCTGGCCTGGGCGCGCGCCTTCGCGGCCACCGCCCGCACCCCCCAGCAGCTGGACCTGCTGCGCTCGCTGCTCGACGGCGCCGAGGCGATCGAGGGCCTGACCGTGGACACCGAGCTGCGCTGGGCGTTCGTCCAGCGGCTCGCCGCCACCGGGCTCATCGACGAGGAGGAGATCGACGCCGAGTACGCGCGGGACCGGACGGCGGCGGGCGAGCGCCACGCGGCGTCGGCGCGTGCGGCACGGCCCAGCGAGGAGGCGAAGGCCGAGGCGTGGGCGTCGGTCGTGGAGTCCGACAAGCTGCCGAACTCCCTCCAGGAGGCGGTCATCGCCGGTTTCGTGCAGACGGACCAGCGCGAGCTGCTGGCCCCGTACACGGAGAAGTTCTTCGCCTCGGTGAAGGGCGTCTGGGACTCGCGGAGCCACGAGATGGCCCAGCAGGTCGCGATCGGCCTGTATCCGGCGCTCCAGGTCTCGCAGGAGACCCTGGACGCCACGGACGCCTGGCTGGCCTCGGCCGGGCCGGGCGCCGGCCTGCGCCGGCTGATCTCGGAGTCCCGCTCGGGCGTGGAGCGCGCCCTGCGGGCCCGCGCGGCGGACGCGGCGGCCGCGACCGCGTAGCTGGAAACCGCCCGGCGGACAGGCGCTGAAGCGCAGCCGTCCGCCGGGCGGGAGCCGGGATTACGAGGCCGACGCCTCGTAGCGGGCCTTGAGGTCGGCCGCGCCGGACTCCGTCAGGGAGCCGTGCAGGCGCATCCGGGCGACGCCGCCGTCGGGGAAGGCGTCGAGGCGTACGTGGGTGACCACGGCCTCCGTCGGCAGCGGGAAGCGGTGCGGGGTGTCGGGCTGGAGGCGGGTGCGCGGGATGATCTCGAACCACTCGCCGCTCTCGCCGTCCCGGCCGTGCAGGGCGATCCAGCCGGCCGCGTTGCCCTTGAGGTAGGCGGTGTCGATCTCGACCGCGCGGACGGCGCCCTGGGCGGGCAGCCGGAAGCGCACCCAGTCGTTGGTGTCGCGGACCCGGCGGCGGCGGTTCTCCCAGCCGTCGTCCATCTTGCGGGAGGTGCCCGGCAGGATGATCTGGGTCGGCGAGGAGTAGAACCGGTCCGAGGCGTCCTCGTAGCTGCCGCCGTTCAGGACCGAGATCAGGTCGAAGGTGCCGAGCGTGGCGAGCCAGGCCGGGTCGGGGACCACTTCGCCGTGCACCCGGAGGCGGGCGATGCCGCCGTCGGGGTGCTGGCAGAGGCGGATGTGGGTCCAGCGCCGTCCGCCGGTGATCTCGAAGCCGTTGGCGGCGTGGCCGCGCACGGGGGCCGGGGGGACGATCTCCTCCCACTTCACGTCGTCGGCGAGCAGTTCCTCCGGGCCGGGCGCCCCCTCGACGCAGGTGGCCTGGACGGAGACGCGCTGCGGGTAGTTGCCCCGGAAGTGGGCGGTGTCCACGACGATGCCGCGGATGACGCCGGGGGCGCCGAGCCGGATCAGCGCCCAGTCGTGCTCGTCGGGGGCCGGGAACGGGTGCTGGGCGTCCGCGCCGCGCCGGCGGCGGGTCTCCCAGCCGTCCATGATCTTGCCCTTGTGGCCGAAGTGCTCGGGGTCGAAGACCGCGCGCTCCCGGACGAGCAGGTTCTCGCGCTGGGCGAAGAACTCGTCGTTGGCGGCGATCACGCCCGCGCCGAGCCGCCGGTCGGCGAGGTCCACGAGGTCGGTGAAGGGGAGGTCCGCGGTGCGGTAGTCGGCGTAGGGGTCACCGCCGCCGTACGGGGCCGCGTCATTGGCATGGGGGTCGTCGTGCCGGATCTCATTCTGTTCGGTGGTCATGCGTTCACTGTCGTACGACGGAAGCCGGTAGGTCCATCGAAAGTTTCCGCACGAATTGTTCAGCCTTACTGAATGGTCGTGCCGTCCCCGTACGGTTCCGCCGCCTCGCGCAGCGCCGCGAGGACCCGGGCCACCGCCGGGGCGTCCTCTCCCCCGCGCCGGACGGCGGCCACGACATGGCGGCGGGGCCGGTCCGCGTCGAGGACCCGCATCACCACGCCCTCCCGGCCGTGCCGTTCCGCCGAGGCCATGCGCGGGACCAGCGCGACCCCCAGGTCCGCGGCGACCATGGCGAGGATCGCGGTCCAGCCGGACGCGCTGTGCGCCTGCTCGGGTACGAAGCCCGCCGCCCGGCACGCGGAGACGGTGATCTCCGACCAGGGGCCCGAGCCGCCGTAGATCCAGGGCTCGGCCGACAGGTCGGCGAGGCGCAGCCCGGACGCGTCCGCGAGGCGGTGGCCGGCCGGCAGCGCCACGTCGAGCGGGTCGGCGAGCAGCGGCAGCACGGCGAACCGGGGGTCGCTGGCCGTCGGGGCGTCGGCGGCCAGCGACAGGGCGAGGTCGACCTCGGCGGCGGCGAGCAGTTCGTACGCCTGGGCGGCCTCCGCCTCGCGCACCCGGACGTCGGGGCCGGGGCGGGCGTCGGCGCGCAGCCGCTGCACGGCCGGGACGACGAGGGCGGGTACGGCGGTGGCGAACGCGGCAACCCGGACCTCGCCCGCCTCGCCGCGCAGATAACCGGTCAGTTCGGCGTCGGCGCGCTCCAGTTGGGCGAAGACCGCCTCGGCGTGGCGCAGGACGAGATGGGCGGCGTCGGTGAGCCGGACGCGCCGGCCCTGCGCCTCCAGGAGCGGTACGCCGAGCTGCCTGGCCAGGTTGGAGAGCTGCTGCGAGACCGCCGAGGGGGTCATCAGCAGGGCGTCGGCGGTCGCGGTGACCGTGCCCCGGTCGCGCAGGGTGCGCAGGATGCGGAGCTTCTTGACGTCCCACTCGGTCATGGGCGCAACCTACCGCCGCGCCCGGGTCCGGACATGCGTGTGCGCCGCGCGGTATCGGTCACCGTGCGGCGCACCCGTGCCGTGCGGGGCGGGACCGGGGGCGGGGCCCCGGTCGCCGGGCCGCTGGGTCAGGCCTGCTTCTTGGACTTGTCGAGCACCATGACCAGGCCCGCGATGACCGCGAACAGGACGAGGGGCGCCAGGACGAACAGGCCGAGCGTGTCGAGCACGCTCAGGCCGGTACCCGGGTCGTCGCCGTCGTCGCGGGTGAGCGCGAGCGCGGGGGACGACATCAGCAGCATCATCAGCGTCGTTCCGGCGGCGACGGCGCCGGCGCGCATAGCGTTCTTCTTGTCCACGGTGCAAACGTAGCGAACGCCCGCGCGGGCCGCGCGCCCGGGGGTGCCGTACGGGGCGCCCTACGGCGCTTCATGGACCTCCGGAGGCTCGTCGGAGGTGCGCAGGACATCCATCAGGCGGTGCAGCCGGGGCGATGCGGCCAGTTGCTCCAGCGTGACCGGGACGCCCTCCGCGTCGGCGACGGGCAGCCGCCAGTTGGGGTACTGGTCCCAGGTGCCCGGGAGGTTCTGCGGACGGCGGTCGCCGACGGTGTCGGGCAGCCAGATCCCGGTCATCCGGGCGGGGGTGCGCAGCAGGAAGCGGTGGACGGCCCGGACGGCCGCCTCCTCGCCGCCGCCGCCCTGGGCGAGCGCACCGCCCTCGGGGAGCAGCCCGAGCCGGGTGAGCAGGGCCAGCCACTCGGCCGTGTCCGCCCGGTCCTGCCTCAGCTCCTCGTCCAGGGGGCGGGTGAGCAGGCCGAGGCGGTGGCGCAGCGTCACATGGTCACCGGTCAGCCGGGCCGCGGTGGAGGGCAGGTCGTGGGTGGTCGCCGTGGCCACGCAGTCCCGGCGCCACCGCTCGGGGGCCAGGGGGCGCCCGTCGCCCGCCCAGTCCCGCTCGAACCAGAGCACCGAGGTGCCGAGGACGCCGCGCCGGGCCAGCGCCTCGCGGACGCCGGGCTCCACCGTGCCCAGGTCCTCGCCGACGACGACGGTGCCGGCCCGGTGGGCCTCCAGGACGAGGACGGCGAGCATCGCCTCCGCGTCGTGCGAGACGTAGGTGCCCTCGGTGGGCGGGCGGCCCTCGGGCACCCACCAGAGCCGGAACAGGCCCATCACGTGGTCGATGCGCAGGGCGCCCGCGTGGGCGAGGACGCCGCGCAGCAGGCCGCGGTACGGGGCGTAGCCGGAGGCGGCGAGGGCGTCGGGGCGCCAGGGCGGCAGGCCCCAGTCCTGGCCGCGGGCGTTGAACGCGTCGGGGGGCGCGCCGACGGACATGCCGTGGGCGAAGGCGTCCTGCTGGGCCCAGGTGTCGGCGCCGCCGGGGTGTACGCCGACCGCGAGGTCGTGGACGACGCCGACGGGCATCCCGGCCTCCCGGGCGGCCCGTTGGGCGTCGGCGAGCTGGGTGTCGGTCAGCCAGGCGAGCCGGCAGTGGTGGTCGACCCGGTCCAGCAGTTCGGCGCGGGCGCGGGCGGTGGCGTCGGAGCGGGGGTCGCGCAGCTCGTCCGGCCAGCCGTGCCAGTCGGGGCCGTGCACCTCGGCGAGCGCGCACCACAGAGCGTGGTCCTCCAGGGCGCGCCCCTGGGCGGCGAGGAAGTCGCAGTACGCGGCGTGCCGGCCGGGGGTGAGGGGGACCGCGAGGATCAGGTCGAGTGCCTGCCGCTTGAGCGCCCAGACGGCGTCCCGGTCGATGAGGGCGCCCTTGTCCAGGACGGCTTCCCGCAGCTCGGCGCCCTTGCGGCGCAGCGCGTCCAGGGCCACCGGGTCGGGCACGTGCCCGTACTCCGGGACGGACTCGACGCGCAGGTGCACCGGGTCGGGGAACCGCCGGGAGGACGGGCGGTAGGGCGAGGGATCGGTGGGGGCGCCGGGCAGCGCCGCGTGCAGCGGGTTGACCTGGACGAAGCCGGCGCCGAGCCGGCGGCCGGACCAGGAGGCGAGGTCGGCGAGGTCACCGAGGTCGCCCATGCCCCAGGAGCGGGCGGAGAGCAGGGAGTAGAGCTGGACGAGGAAGCCGTGGGTGCGGGCGGGCGGCTGCGGGACGCGGGCCGGGGCGACGACGAGCGTGCAGTCCTGGGGCTCGCGGTCCGGCGCGTGAGCGGTGAGCCGGTGCACGCCGAGCGGGGGCTCGGCCCACCAGCGGGGGGCACTTACCGGACCGGCCGGACCAGGCCCTGCGGCGGCACCCGGAGCGCTCCCCGGACCGGACGGACCGGGCCCTGCGGCGGCACCCGAAGCGCTCCCCGGACCGGACGGACCAGGCCCTGCGGCGGCACCCGAAGCGCTCCCCGGACCGGACGGACCAGGCCCTCCGGCGGCACCCGAAGCGCTCCCCGGACCGGACGGACGCGCACCCGTCGGGGCGGCCCCGGGGGCCTCCGGCCGCGCCTCCCCGGCGGGCACCCGCATCCACGCCGGCTCCGCCTCCTCGTCGCTCTCCTCCAGCCGGACGGCCAGCTCCGTGCCGGGCGGCAGCCCGGTCAGCGCGGGCGGCAGCGGTTCGCCGGACCACACCACCAGCGTGTCCGGAAGGAGCCGGGTGCGGGCGGCCGACTCGGCGGCGGCGAGGGCTTCGCGTACCGCTTCGGGCGTGGTGGCGTCGACGCCGAGCGCGCCGAGCACG
Source organism: Streptomyces sp. NPDC016469 (assembly GCF_040632905.1). Lineage (NCBI taxonomy): Bacteria > Bacillati > Actinomycetota > Actinomycetes > Kitasatosporales > Streptomycetaceae > Streptomyces > Streptomyces sp. NPDC016469. Next base: position 266,160 of record NZ_JBEYCQ010000009.1, on the reverse strand, counting down.
GCGACGACCGTGGTCTCGGGGACGGGCTCGGAGACGCCGGCGGACGGGGAGAAGGAGGTGGCGACGCCGTGCAGTGCGGCGAGCCGGGACAAGCCCATTCAGACTCCTGGGGACTCCGTGCCCCACGCGCAGCCGGACGCGGCCGGTTCGCTGGTCAGCGGGGCGAGGACGGCGAGCGGCGGCTCGCTGGTCAGGGGGGTGGCCTCGGCGAGCGGGGGCTCGCTGGTCAGAGGTATGGCGTCGGCGAGCGGCGGTTCGCTCGTGAGCGGGCCGGGCACGGTGGCGGGGCACGCGCTGATCAGCGGGGCGGGACCGGATGCCTGTTTGGAGAGGGCGGAGAGCGGGCGCTGCGCGGTGGCGGGCATGGTGGCCTCCTGGCCGTGGAGAACAGGACAGTGACGGCCTACCCAACGGACGCGGCCGCAGACGTAGGCGTGACGACAACGAGTTCAACGTGTCCCGGGTCACATTCCGTTCCCGAAGGGCCGGTTGCCCGTAAGACGTTCGCCTTTTTCGGCCATTCGGCGCTGTCTTTCGCGTATCACCCCGTCACACGCGCCCCGCTCATCACACGGTCACATCAGGGCATTTCCGTACCGAACCCCTCGCGCTTTGACACCCTCGCGCGCGGGGTGGTGGGCTCGGACGGCAGTGGCCGGGGCGAGGGGAGAGACAGGGATGGGGCTCAGTGGCAGGACGCGGGCTACGGCGGTCGCCGTGGCCGTGCTCGGCGGGCTGCTCGCCGCCGCGCCCCCGCCCGCGCTCGCCGCTCCCCCGGACCCGGCCGCCAGGTCGGCGGCGGACCGGAGCCGCGTGGCGGACTCGGCGCTCCCCGCCGTGTGGCCGCGCCCGCAGACCATGGCGGCGGCCGGGCCGGCCGTCCCCTTGGGCCGCGAGGTCACCCTGATCGCGGACGCGGAGGCCGATCCGTACGCCGTGAAGGCGCTGCGCGCGGTCCTGGCGGACGCCGGGGTGCGCACGGTCCACGAGGCACTGCCGGGCGCCGGGCCCGTCCTGCGGCTGGGCGGCGACGGGGCGGCGGACGCGCTGCGCGCCCTGGGCGCCCCGGACCGCGCGGATCTGCCGGCAGGCGGATACCGGCTGACGGCCGGGCGGGTCGCGAAGCGGGACACCGTGGCCCTGGAGGGCGTCGGCGAGGACGGGCTGTTCCACGCGGTGCAGACGCTGCGCCAGCTGGTCCGGGGCGGGAAGGTCGCCGGGGTCACCGTCCGGGACTGGCCGGCCACCGCCGTACGCGGGCTGACCGAGGGGTTCTACGGGCAGCCGTGGAGCCAGGAGGACCGGCTCGCGCAGCTCGGCTTCCTGGGGCGCACCAAGCAGAACCGCTATCTGTACGCGGCGGGCGACGACCCGTACCGCCAGGCCCGCTGGCGCGACCCGTACCCGGCGGCGCGGAAGGCCGGCTTCCGGGCACTGGCCGAACGGGCCGCGGCCGAGCACGTGACGCTCGGCTGGGCGGTCGCGCCGGGCCAGTCCATGTGCCTCTCGTCGGACCGCGACCGCACGGCGCTGACGCGGAAGATCGACGCGATGTGGGACCTGGGGGTGCGGGCCTTCCAGGTGCAGTTCCAGGACGTCAGTTACAGCGAGTGGCACTGCGCGGCCGACGCGGACGCCTTCGGCAGCGGCCCGGAGGCGGCGGCCCGGGCGCAGGCCCGCGTCGTGAACGGCGTGGCCCGCCACCTGGCGGAGCGCCACCCGGACGCCCTGCCGCTGTCGGTGATGCCGACGGAGTACTACCAGGACGGCGCGACCGCGTACCGCAGGGCGCTCGCCCGGAAGCTGGCGGACGGGGTCGAGGTCGCCTGGACGGGCGTCGGGGTCGTGCCGAGGACCATAACCGGCGGTGAACTGGCCGAGGCACGGGCCGCGTTCGGGCACCCGCTGGTGACCATGGACAACTACCCGGTCAACGACTACGCGCAGGACCGGATCTTCCTCGGCCCGTACACCGGCCGGGACCCGGCGGTGGCGTCCGGTTCGGCGGCGCTGCTCGCCAACGCGATGGAACAGCCCGCCGCCTCCCGCATCCCGCTGTTCACGGCCGCCGACTTCGCGTGGAACCCGAGGGACTACGACCCCGCGAAGTCCTGGGAGGCCGCGATCGACGACCTCGCGGGCGGCGACGGCCGGAGCGGCGACGCCCTGCGGGCGCTCGCGGGCAACAGCGCGGGCTCCGTGCTCGGCTCCACCGAGTCCGCGTATCTGCGGCCGTTGATCGCCGCGTTCCGGTCGGCGTACGCGGACGGCGACGGCAAGGCGTTCGACGCGGCGGCGGACCGGCTGCGGGAGGCGTTCGGCGAGATGCGGGCGGCCCCGGCGCGGCTCGCGGGGGTGGCCGGGGGGCGGCTCGGCGCCGAGGTCCGCCCGTGGACCGCGCAGCTGTCCCGCTACGGCCACGCGGGCGAGCTCGCCGTGGACCTGCTGCGCGCCCAGGCCCGGGGCGACGGGGCCGCCGCCTGGCGGGCCTCCCTGGCGCTGGATCCGGTCCGCGAGGAGATCGCGGCGGGCGGCGCGAAGGTCGGCGAGGGCGTGCTCGACGCGTTCCTCGACCGGGTCCGCGAGGAGGCCCGCTCCTGGACCGGCACGGACCGGCCGGGCGGCGAGGTGTCCGAGGCCCCGGGCAGCTACACGGTGCGGCTGGACCGGGTCCGCCCGCTGGAGGCGGTCACCGCGACGACCGTCCCGGACGACGGTGCGGCGGCGGGCGCGACGGTCCAGGCCCATGTGCCGGGCGAGGGGTGGCGCGCGCTCGGCCCGTTGTCGGCGAGCGGGTGGACCCAGGCGGCGGGCGAGGGGGTGCGGGCCGACGCGGTCCGGATCAGCTGGCCGGCCGCGACGCCGCTGGCGGGCGGTGCGCCGCCCCTGATCATCCCGCCGCTGGCCGGCGCGTCCGTCCGCGCCGGGAGCGCCCCGGACGTGCGCTCCCTGGTGCCCTGGTTCGGTGACGAGCCGGCCGCCCGGCTGGACCTGGCGCGCGGCGAGACGGACGTGGTCATCGGCGGCGGGCCGCAGGAGGTCCGGGCCCGCCTGTCCGGCCGGCGCCCGGCCGAGGTGCGCGGCCGGCTGACCGCGAAGGCGCCCGAGGGCATCGAGGTCCGCGTGCCGAAGCGTACGACCGTGCCGCGCGGGACGCGGACCGAGGTCCCGGTGGAGATCGCGGTCCCGGAGGACACCCCGGCCGGTGAGTACGAGGTGCCGTTCGCCTTCGGGGACGAGCGGACCACCCTGACCGTGAGGGCCTACCCGCGCACCGCCGGGCCCGACCTGCTGCGCGGGGCCACCGCCTCCTCGTCGGGCGACGAGACCGCGGATTTCCCGGCGTCCGCCGCGTCCGACGGCGACCCGGAGACCCGCTGGTCCTCACCGGCCGAGGACAGGGCGTGGTGGCAGGCGGAACTGCCCGCCCCGGTCCGCCTCGGCCGCGTGGTGCTGCACTGGCAGGACGCGTACGCGTCGCGCTACCGCGTCCAGGTCTCGTCGGACGGCCGCGCCTGGCGCACCGCCGCGACCGTCCGCGAGGGCGAGGGCGGCCGCGAGTCCGTGCGGATGGACGCGGAGGACACCCGGTTCGTGCGCGTCGTGGGCGACGAGCGGGCCACGAAGTACGGCATCTCGCTCTGGTCGGCGGAGGCGTACGCGGTGGCGGGGGACGGCTGACGGGCACGGTCCTCCGCGCCGGGGCACGGCAGGCCGGAGCCCCGGTGCGGCGGACCGCCCCGGGAAGCACGCGGGCCGGTTCTCAGGCTGAGATGCCGTCGATCCGGGCCATCGCGTCGTCCGCGCCGAACGGTTGCAGATAGGGCAGCCAGCGCGGGTCGCGGTGCCCCGTGCCGATGATCCGCCAGGCCAGTCCGGTCGGCGGGGCGGGCTGCTGGTGCAGCCGCCAGCCGAGCTCGGGCAGATGGCGGTCGGCCTTGACGTGGTTGCAGCGGCGGCAGGCCGCCACCACGTTGTCCCAGGCGTGCCGGCCGCCCCGGCTGCGCGGGATGACGTGGTCGACGCTGGTCGCGGCGGCCCCGCAGTACATGCAGCGTCCGCCGTCCCTGGCGAACAGGGCCCGCCGGGTCAGCGGCACCGGACCGCGGTAGGGGACGCGGACGAACCGCTTGAGACGGACGACGCTGGGGGCCGGGACGGCCCGGGTTGCACTGTGCATGAGGGCGCCGGACTCCTCAAGACAGATGGCCTTGTTCTCGAGGACGAGGACGAGTGCGCGGCGGAGCGGTACGACGCCGAGCGGCTCGTACGACGCGTTGAGAACCAGGACATGCGGCACGGATGCCTCCTTGTACGCCGGCGGCGCGTGGCTCGCGCCGGGACGATCTCCGCTCTCAGTCTCCCCTCACGCCTGGTCGTAGCGCCACCACGTGCGGGTAACGGGCCGGAAGGAATTTTCCCCGCGATCCTGTCCGGCGGTGCCCCCGGCCCTTATCCGTTCCGTATCTCCGGGTGAGCCGTGTCTCCTCCCCCGTTCACGGCAACGGAGCACGGGTGATGCCCCGTTAGTGTGGTTGTTCAGCGCTCTTCCGCTCAGCGCTCGCCCCCTGGAGGTTTCGCCGTGTCCCTGTCCGCCCTGTTGGCCGCAGCCCCGTCACCCGAGCCCGGCGGCTCGCTGGACGAAGCCGCGAAGCAGGCCGGAGACGCCGCGGGCTGGGTGGAGGAGAACTGGTCCACCTGGCTGAACACCGGCCTGCGGATCATCCTCATCGCGGCGGTCGCGGTCGTTCTGCGCATCGCGGTCCGGCGCGCCCTGACCAAGCTCATAGAACGGATGAACCGCAGCGCGCAGGCGGTGGAGGGCACCGCGCTCGGCGGTCTCCTGGTCAACGCGGAGCGCCGCCGCCAGCGGTCGGAGGCGATCGGCTCGGTGCTCCGTTCGGTGGCCTCGTTCCTGATCCTGGGCACCGCGGCGCTGATGATCCTGGGCGCGTTCCAGATCAACCTGGCCCCGCTCCTCGCCTCCGCCGGGGTCGCCGGGGTCGCGCTCGGTTTCGGCGCCCGGAACCTGGTCACCGACTTCCTCTCCGGGGTCTTCATGATCCTGGAGGACCAGTACGGGGTCGGCGACCAGATCGACGCGGGCGTCGCCTCGGGCGAGGTCATCGAGGTGGGCCTGCGCGTCACCAAGCTGCGCGGCGAGAACGGTGCGATCTGGTACGTCCGCAACGGTGAGGTCAAGCGGATCGGCAACCTCAGCCAGGGCTGGTCCACGGCCAACGTGGACGTGCAGGTCCGGCCCACGGAGGACCTGGAGAAGGTCCGTGCGGTGATCACCGAGGCCGCCCAGGAGATGGCCAAGGAGGACCCCTGGTCCGAGCGCCTGTGGGGCCCGGTGGAGATCCTGGGCCTGGACACGGTGCTGCTGGACTCGATGACGGTCCGGGTGAGCGCGAAGACCATGCCGGGCCAGGCGGTCGGCGTGGAGCGCGAACTGCGCTGGCGCATCAAGGTGGCGCTGGACGCGGCGGGCATCAGCATGGTGGCGGGTGTCCCGGAGGACGCGCCGGAGCCCGATCCCACGGCCGGAATGGCCGCCCCGTCCGCGTACGCCTCGGCGACCTCCCCGCAGTCGCTGGCGACGACCCCGATCCCGCCGCCCAGCACCACGAAGTAGCCCTTCTCCCGGCCGGGGACCCGCGCGGTCCCCGGCCGCTGCCGTTCCCGGGTAACGCTTTGGTTGCCACCGGCGGTCAGGTCATTGACGCCCCGGCGGCCCGGGCCCTACCTTCCTCTCACCGAACAGGAAACTTTCCTAACAGAGGGCAGGTGCCAACGCTCATGGCCGGAAACACGCCGGGCACCCCCAGGGTGCTGCGTGCCATGAACGACCGCGCCGCCCTCGATCTGCTGCTGGAGCACGGCCCCCTGTCCCGGACCCGGATCGGGAAGCTCACCGGGCTCTCCAAGCCCACCGCCTCCCAGCTGCTGGCCCGCCTCGAAGCCGCCGGACTGGTCGTCGCCACCGGGACCGCCGCGGGGCGCCCCGGCCCGAACGCCCAGCTGTACGCGGTCAACGCCTCGGCCGCCCATGTCGCCGGGCTCGATGTGAACGCCCACCGGATCGTCGCCGCCGTCGCCGATGTGACCGGCGGGACGGTGGGGGAATTCGAGCTGCGGACCCCCGGACGGCGCGCCGACGGCGTGGTGCGGGAGGTGACCGAGGCGCTGGACGGCGCGGTCGCGGACGCCGGACTGACCCGGGCCGACGTGCACCGGGTGGTGATCGGCACGCCGGGCGCCTTCGACCCGAACACGGGCCGGCTGCGGTACGCCTCGCACCTGCCGGGCTGGCACTCCACCACGCTGCTCGACGAGCTGGCGGCCGTGCTGCCGATGCCCGTCGAGTACGAGAACGACGTCAACCTCGTCGCGGTGGCCGAGCAGCGGCGCGGCGCGGCCCGGGGCCACGACGACTTCGTGCTCCTGTGGAACGAGGAGGGCCTGGGCGCCGCCCTCGTCATCAACGGCCGGCTGCACCGGGGCTTCACCGGGGGCGCCGGCGAGGTCGGCTTCCTGCCGGTGCCGGGGGCGCCGCTGGTCCGCCAGGTCACCAAGGCCAACGCGGGCGGCTTCCAGGAGCTGGCGGGCGCCCAGGTGCTCGCGCGCCTGGCCCGGGAGCTGGGCATCGAGGACGCGCCGGGCCCCGGCACCCATCACGAGATCGCCGCCGAGCTGGTGGGCCGGGCCGCCGAAGCCGTGGAGCGGGGCGAGGGCGAGCCGTACGCCGCGCTGCTCGACCGGTTCGCCACCGGCCTCGCGACGGGCCTCGCCTCCCTGGTCGCCGTCCTCGACCCGGAGGTCGTCGTGCTCTCCGGCGAGCTGTTCTCGCGCGGCGGGGAGCAGCTGCGCGCCCGGGTCGCGGCCGAACTGGCCGAACTCGCCGCGTCCAGGCCCCGGCTGCTCGCCGGGGACGTCACCCACCGGCCCGTACTGCGCGGCGCGCTGGAGAGCGCGCTCGCCACCACCCGCGACGAAGTGTTCGACACCTCGCGCTGACCTCTCGCCTTCCGTCCCTTGCCGCCCACCGCTTCACCGGGAGACCTCACCATGTCCGGAAACCGCCGGAAGCCGGCCGTCGCACTCGCCGCGACCGCCGCGATAGCCCTGTTCGCCTCCGCCTGCACCGGGCAGAGCGGCTCCGGGGCCGACGACGACGCGTCCAAGGAGACGACCATCACGTTCTGGCACGGCTGGAGCGCGCCGGGCGAGGTGAAGGGCATCGAGGCCACGATCTCCGCCTTCGAGAAGGCCCACCCCAACATCCACGTGAAGGTCGTCGGCAACATGACCGACGACAAGATCAACCAGGCGCTGCGGGCGGGGGGGTCCAAGGCGCCGGACGTGGTCTCGTCGTTCACCACGAACAACGTGGGCAAGTTCTGCTCCTCGAAGGCGTTCGTGGACCTCAACCCGTTTCTGAAGAAGGACGGCATCGACCCCGGGGCGACCTTCCCGAAGGCGATGAACGAGTACACCCAGTTCGACGGGGTGCGCTGCACGGTCCCGCTGCTGGGTGACGCGTACGGGCTCTACTACAACAAGGACGCGTTCGAGAAGGCCGGGATCGCGAACCCGCCGAAGACCTGGTCCGAGTTCGCGGCCGACGCCAAGAAGCTGACGAAGACCAAGGGCGACTCGTACGAGCAGCTGGGCTTCATGCCGACCTACCACGGCTACGAGGCGACCACCGAGCACTACCTCGGCGGCTGGAACCCCGCCTACTTCGACGCGGACGGCAAGTCGAACATCGCGAAGGACCCGGCGTTCGCCGCGATGCTCGCCAACCAGAAGAAGCTGGTCGACTCGCTCGGCGGCTACGCGAAGCTGGAGAAGTTCCGTACCGGCTTCGGTGACGAGTGGGGCGCCAAGCACCCGTTCCACACCGGCCAGGTGGCCATGCAGCTGGACGGCGAGTGGCGGCTCGGCATGGCCGAGGACGCCAAGCCCGGGTTCGAGATCGGGGTGGCCCCGATGCCGGTCGCGGACGACGAGGCCGACACGTACGGCAAGGGCTATCTGACCGGCACCATCGCGGGGATCGCCTCGACCTCGGGCAAGCAGAACGCCGCCTGGGAGCTGGTCAAGTTCATGACGACCGACACCGACGCGGTCGTGAACTTCGCCAACGCCATCCACAACGTGCCCTCCACGCTGGCCGCGCTGAAGTCGCCGAAGCTGAAGTACGACCCGCGCTTCAAGACGTTCCTGGACATCGCGGCGAACCCGAAGTCCACCACCACCCCGCCCTCGGTGAACGGCGGCGCGTACCTGGTGTCCCTGCAGAACCTCGGCTACGACGTCGAGAAGGGCGAGCAGAAGGACATCGAGGCGGGTCTGGAGAAGACCGCGAAGGAAATCGACGCGGCGATCGCCCAGGCGAAGTAGAGCCGCCACGATGAGCACGTACACACTCCGTTCGAAGCGCCGCAGGTCGGCGCTGCGCACGGCGGCCTTCATGTCGCCCTGGCTGATCGGGTTCTGCGTCTTCTTCGCCTACCCGCTGATCTCCACGGTCTACTTCTCGTTCACCCGTTACGACGGCTTCGCCGCCCCCGAGTTCAGCGGCTTCAAGAACTGGTCGTACGTCTTCGAGGACTATCCGCTGTTCTGGCCGGCGCTGCGCAACACGCTGTGGCTGGTCGTCGTGATGGTGAGCTGCCGGGTGGTCTTCGGACTCGGCGTCGGGCTCCTGATCACCAGGATCAAGACGGGTACCGGCGTCTTCCGGACGCTGTTCTACCTGCCGTACCTGGCCCCGCCGGTCGCCGCCACGCTGGGCTTCGTCTTCCTGCTCAACCCCGGGACCGGGCCGGTCAACTCGATCCTCGGTGACCTGGGGATGGGGACGCCCGGCTGGTTCACCGACGCCACGTGGTCCAAACCGGCGCTGACCGCGCTCGCGGTGTGGGGGGTGGGCGACCTGATGGTGATCTTCATGGCCGCGCTGCTCGACGTACCGAAGGAGCAGTACGAGGCGGCGGAGCTGGACGGGGCGACCGCTTACCACCGGTTCCGCTACGTCACGCTGCCGAACATCTCGCCGATCATCATGTTCGCCGTGGTCACCGGCATCATCCAGACGATGCAGTACTACACCCAGCCGCTGGTGGCCGGGAAGGTCGCGTCCGGGGTCATGGGCGGCTCGGGCCAGCAGTTCGAACCCGGTTATCCCGACAAGTCGACACTGACGCTTCCGCAGCTGGTCTACAACCTCGGTTTCCAGCGCTTCGACTACGGCTCCGCCTGTGTGGTCGCGCTCGTACTCTTCGTCCTCGCCATGGCGTTCACGGCACTGCTGATGCGGCGCCGCAGCGGACTGATCCAGGCAGGTGAGTGACATGGCGCAGGTTCTCGACACCCCGGCGACGGCGGGCGCGGCGGGCGCGCCCGTCTCCCCCGCCCAGCGCGTCGCGCGCCGCAAGGCGCTGCTGAACTGGATCGCCGTGCACGCGCTCGGCGTGGCGGCGGCCCTCTTCTTCGTGCTGCCGTTCGTCTTCCTCGTGCTCACCTCGCTGATGAGCGACCAGCAGGCCCTCACCCGGGACCTGTGGCCGCACCCCTTCGAGTGGGCCAACTACAAGCGGGTGTTCGACACCCCGGGCTTCCTGACCTGGTGGCGGAACACCCTGCTGTACGCGGGGCTGGGCACCGTCCTCACGGTGGTGTCCTCGCTGCCCGTGGCGTACGCGCTCGCCAAGTTCCGCTTCCGCGGCCGGCAGCTGTCGCTGATGCTCGTCATCTCGATGATGATGCTGCCGCCGCAGGTCGTGGTCATCCCGATGTACCTGTTCTGGGCCAAGCAGCTGGACCTGTCCGGCACGCTCTGGCCGCTGATCGTCCCGATGGCGTTCGGCGACGCGTTCTCCATCTTCCTGCTGCGGCAGTTCCTGCTGACCATCCCCGACGAGTACCTCGACGCGGCGAAGGTCGACGGCTGCGGCGAACTGCGCGCCCTGCTGCGCGTGGTGGTGCCGATGGCCAAGCCGGGGATCGCCGCGGTCGCCCTCTTCCAGTTCTTCTACGCCTGGAACGACTACTTCGGCCCGCAGATCTACGCCTCCGAGAACCCGGGAGCCTGGACGCTGAGTTACGGCCTCGAGTCCTTCAAGGGCGCGCACCACACCGACTGGAACCTGACCATGGCCGCGACCGTTCTGGTCATGGCCCCTGTGATCGTCGTCTTCTTCTTCGCACAGAAGGCCTTTGTCGAGGGCGTCACACTGACCGGAGTAAAGGGCTGAACCATGAAGCTCGCTGTAGTGGGTGGCGGGTCCACCTACACCCCCGAACTGATCGACGGATTCGCCCGGCTGCGTGACACGCTGCCGGTCGAGGAGCTGGTCCTCGTCGACCCGGCCGCCGACCGGCTCGACCTCGTGGGCGGCCTCGCCCGGCGGATCTTCGCCAAGCAGGGCCACCCGGGCCGCATCGTCACCACCTCGGACGTCGACGCGGGCGTCGCCGGAGCGGACGCCGTGCTGCTCCAGCTGCGCGTCGGCGGCCAGGCCGCCCGCAACCAGGACGAGACCTGGCCCCTGGAATGCGGCTGCGTCGGCCAGGAGACCACCGGGGCCGGCGGCCTCGCCAAGGCGCTGCGCACCGTCCCGGTCGTCCTGGACATCGCCGAGCGGGTCCGGCGCACCAACCCGGACGCCTGGATCATCGACTTCACCAACCCGGTGGGCATCGTCACCCGCGCCCTGCTCCAGGCCGGGCACAGGGCCGTCGGCCTGTGCAACGTGGCGATCGGCTTCCAGCGCAAGTTCGCGCGGCTGCTCGACGTGGCCCCCGGTGAGGTGCACCTCGACCACGTCGGGCTGAACCACCTCACCTGGGAGCTGGGGGTGCGCCTCGGCGGCCCCGGGGGCGAGGACGTGCTGCCGCGGCTGATCGCCGAGCACGGCGACGCCATCGCGGACGACCTGCACATGCCACGCGCGATCGTGGACCGGCTCGGCGTCGTCCCCTCGTACTACCTGCGGTACTTCTACGCGCACGACCAGGTCGTCCGCGAGCTCGGCACCAAGCCCTCCCGGGCCGCCGAGGTCGCCGCCATGGAGAAGGAGCTCCTGGCGATGTACGGGGACCCGACGCTGGACGAGAAGCCCGCGCTGCTCGCCAAGCGCGGCGGCGCCTTCTACTCGGAGGCGGCCGTGGACCTGGCGGCGGCCCTCCTGGGCGGCGGCGGCTCGGCGCACCAGGTGGTCAACACGTACAACAAGGGCACCCTGCCGTTCCTGCCGGACGACGCGGTGATCGAGGTCCAGGCGAAGGTCGACGGCTCCGGCGCCACGCCGCTCGCCGTGCCCGCCCTGGACCCGCTGTACGCGGGGCTCATCGCCAACGTCACGGCGTACGAGGACCTGGCTCTGGAGGCCGCGCTGCACGGCGGCCGGGACCGGGTGTTCAAGGCGCTGCTCGCGCACCCCCTGATCGGCCAGTTCGAGTACGCCGAGGCGCTCACCGACAAGCTGATCGCGCACAACCGGGAGCACCTCGCGTGGGCGTGAACGGTTCCGTCCTCGCGATCGACGCGGGGAACAGCAAGACCGATGTGGCCCTCATCGGTGCGGACGGCACGGTGCTGTCCACGGCCAGGGGCGGCGGGTTCCAGCCGCCCCTGGCCGGTGTGGAGACGGCCGTCGACGTGCTCGGCGCGGCGGTGGAGCGGGCGTTCACCGGGGCCGGGGCGGACGCCGGGCAGGTCGCCCATGTGTCGGCCTGCCTCGCCAACGCGGACCTGCCGGTCGAGGAGGAGCAGCTGACGGCGGCGCTGGCCGCGCGCGGCTGGGGCCGGACCGTCGAGGTGCGCAACGACACCTTCGCGATCCTGCGGGCCGGCATCGACGAGCCGCGCGGCGTGGCCGTGGTGTGCGGCGCGGGCATCAACTGCGTCGGCATGGTCCCGGACGGGCGCACCGCGCGCTTCCCGGCGATCGGGCGTATCTCCGGTGACTGGGGCGGCGGTTCGGGTCTGTCCGAGGAGGCGCTGTGGTTCGCCGCGCGCGCCGAGGACGGCCGGGGCGAGCCGACCGAGCTGGCCCGGACGCTCCCGGCGCACTTCGGGCTCGGCTCGATGTACGCGCTGATCGAGGCGCTGCACCTGGGCCGCATCGCACCGGAGCGCCGGCACGAGCTGGCCCCGGTGCTCTTCGCGACGGGCGCGGCCGGCGACCCGGTGGCGCGGGCCCTGGTGGACCGGCTGGCCGACGAGGTCGTGGCGCTGGCCTCGGTCGCGCTGACCCGCCTCGGGCTGCTGGACGAGGAGGCGCCGGTGCTGCTGGGCGGCAGTGTGCTGGCGGCGCGCCATCCTCGGTTGGACGACCGCATCCGCGAACTCCTCGCGGCGCGGGCCCCGAAGGCGGTGGTGCGCGTGGTGCGGGAGTCGCCGGTCCTCGGCGCGGGGCTCCTGGGCCTGGACCGCACGGGCGCGGCCCCGGAGGTGCACGCGAGGCTCCGGGCGCAGTACGCCTGAGTGGCCGCCCGTCAAAGGCGCCCCGTAGCCTGGTGGTTGCGGGGCGTCTTTCGCGTACGGGAACCGATCGGGCGCCCCGGACGTGTTGTTGAGGGGGAGGACGGTCCGTGGGGATCGTGCCGTTCGCCTTGATCAACGGCGCCGGTCTTGATCGAATGCGGTGGACCGCGGCCGGTCACGGCCGGCCGCTGCGTGGTCCGGTGCCCGATCCAGGCGTTCTGGATGTGGGGTGCCGGTCCCTGAGGCCATACTTCTGGCCGGACACCAGTCCCCCGATCGGCCGGGGGGCGGGCCGTCGTCAGTGACCGAGGGGGAGGTCGAGTGACACACCCGCCGAGTGCGCGTGAGGCGCTGCAACGCGCCCTGGGGCAACCGCCTGCGCCGGAGGCCGTGCCCGCGCCCATGCCCGCACCCGCGCCCGTGCCGCAGCAGCCGAGCACCCGGGCCGCCGTCGCGGAGCGGCTGCGTGCGGCCGCGACCACCGAGCCGGGCCGCCTGCGCGTCATCGGGGCCGTCCTGGCCCTCCTGGTCCTGGCGTTCGGGGCGGTGACGGCGCTCCAGATCAGCGACCGGGCCGCCTCCGCCGACGACGTGGTGGAGCGCAGCCAGCCGCTCAGCGCGGACGCGGCGGGCATCTACCGCTCGCTCGCGGACGCGGACGCTGCGGCGGCGAGCGGCTTCCTGGCCGGGCCGCAGGAGCCGCGCGCGGTGCACGAGCAGTACGTGAAGGACATCGAGGAGGCGTCCCGGCTGCTGGTGAAGGCCGCGGCGAACACGGACGCGGCCACCGCGTCCGGCCGGGAGATCACCACGCTCAACGAGGGGCTCCCCCGCTACACGGGCCTGATCGAGCGCGCCCGCGCCAACAACCGGCAGGGGCTCCCGCTGGGCGGCGCCTATCTGCGGTACGCGAACCAGACGATGTCCGGCGAGCTGCTGCCGGCCGCCGAGCGGCTGTACGCGGCGGAGACCGGCCGGCTCGGCGACGACCAGACTTCCGCGCAGGGTTGGCCGCTCCTCTCGCTCGGTGCCGGGGTCGTCGCACTGGCCGTACTGGCCTGGGCGCAGCGCCGCAACTACCGCCGGACGAACCGGGTGTTCAACCACGGCCTGCTGGCCGCGACGGCCGCGACGGCGGTGCTGCTGCTGTGGCTCGCGGTCGGGCACACGGTGGCCAGGTCCGGCCTGGCCGAGGCCGATTCGCACGGGCAGCGGCCCATGGACGTGCTCAACCGAGCGCGCATCGACTCGCTGAAGGCGCGCGCCGACGAGAACCTGACGGTGGTCGCCCGGGGTGCGGTGCTCACCGCGGACGGCAAGAACGACAAGTACGAGACCGACTACACGGCGGGCATGAAGGCGCTCGGCGAGGAGCTGGCCACGGCGGCGAAGCTGGCCGACGGCACCGGGGACGGCGAGGGCGGCAAGCCGGTCGCCGCGGCGGCCGCGGCGGTCGAGGAGTGGCAGGGCCGCCACCGTACGGCCCGGAAGACCGACGACGCCGGGGACTACGAATCGGCCCTGGAGCAGATCATCGGCCAGGAGAACTCCACGGGCGAGTCCTTCAAGAAGGTGGACGACGCGCTGCGCGACGCCCTGGCGCACGAGCAGGACGACTTCACCCGGGCCGCGCGGGACGGCCGCGGCGCCCTGGGCGGCCTGCCGGCCGGCGCTGCGGTCCTGGCCGTGCTCGGCGCGGTCGCGGCGATCGTCGGGGTCAACCGCAGGCTCTCGGAGTTCCGGTGACAGGGGGAGCGATGACAGCGAAGGACGCGAGGACGGGCCTCGGCCGGCTGCGCGGCTGGGGCGGGGTGACCGCGATGGCCGCCGCCTGCGCGCTGACCGCGTCGCTGACCCTGCTGCCCCTGTCCCACTCGGGCGACGACGTCTTCGGCCCCCAGGTGACGGGGCCGGGCGCGGCGCACGCCCTCCAGACGAAGGCCGACGCCTGCACGGATCCGGAGGCCAGTCTGCGGCCGGGCGAGGTGGACGGGGACGCGGTCCGCACGATCAAGGAGCGCGGCAAGCTCATCGCGGGCGTCGACCAGAACAGCTTCCAGTGGGGGTTCCGCAATCCGGCGACCGGGGACCTGGAGGGCTTCGACATCGACCTGGTGCGGGCCATCGCGAAGGACATCCTCGGTGACGGCGGCAAGGTGATCTTCCGCGCCATCCCGACCAACCAGCGCATCGCCGCGCTGGAGAACGACAAGGTCGACGTGGTCGTGCGGACGATGACGATCAACTGCGCCCGGCTGAAGCAGGTCTCGTTCTCCACCGCCTACTTCCAGGCCGGCCAGCAGGTCCTCGCCGCGAAGGAGGACCACTCGATCACCGGTTTCAACTCCACGCTGGGCGGCAAGCGCATCTGCACCGCCGAGGGCTCCACGGCGTACGAGGCCCTGGAGAAGGAGTCGTTCGGCTCGGTCTTCAAGGACGAGCACGACGGCACGGCGGCCGACGAGGACCGGCTGACCGTCCCCAACCAGCTGGACTGCCTGGTACGGCTCCAGCTGGGTGAGGTCGACGCGGTCGTCACGGACAACGCGCTGGCCGCCGGGCAGGCCGCCCAGGACCCGGCGGTCGAGCTCAAGGGCGACCCGTTCACCACCGAGTACTACGGCGTGGCCACGAAGAAGGGCGCGGACGACCTGGTCGCCCGGGTCAACAAGGTCCTGGTCGACTACCGGGCCGGCGGCGCGGACAGCCTCTGGATGAAGTCGTACCGCGCCTGGCTGCAGGACGGCCTGCCGGGGGTCGAGGGACCGCCGGAGCCGAAGTACCGGGACTAGCGTGTCCCGCCCTGCGGGCGGCGGCACTGATCCCGCGGGGCCCAGGCCCGGCGGGGAGAGCGGAGAGGTGATCGATGGGCGTCGCTGGCCCCTTCCCCAGCTACGCGGCCCGGCCCCCCGGTCCGGTCATGGACCGGGACGAGGCCGACCGTGCGCTGTCCCGGCTCGGCGCGGAGCACGAGGCGATCGAGACCTCGCTCCTCGCCCTCCAGGACCACGCGGGCCGCAGGCTCCTGGAGGGCGCCGAGCTGTCCGGTGTCACCAGGGAGCGGTGGGCCGTCACCGAGCGGTCGGTCACGCTGCTGTGGAGCTACTTCGACGCGTACACGGGTGTGCTGCACCGGGCCCGTGAGGTGCGGGCCAGGCGCCGCCATCCCAACCGCGAGGACCTGACGGTCCTGACCGAGCTGCTGCGCGGCCAGGGCGTCACCGTGGCGCACGCCGCCGCCGGGCACGACCCGTCGGTCACCGGCCCGGCCCGCCTCTCCGAGCGGTTCACGCTGGAGGAGCTGGTCTCCCGGATGAACGGCCTGTACGCGAGCGCCCTGGACATGGTCGTGGCCTCGGACACCGTGTGGTCGGCGATGCCGGCCCGCATAGACCTCCTCGCCGCCGAGCTGCGCCGCACGCACTCGCTGGCGCACTCGGTGGGCGTGCGCCCCGGTGAGCACCCGGCGGGCGACGAGCTGGAGGCGATCACCGCGGAGCTGGCCACGCTGCGGGAGCAGGTGATCTCGGACCCGCTGGCGTTCTGGCTCCCGGGTCCGGGCAGCGCGGCGCCCGGCGGCGGGCGCCCCGACACGACGCGCTACGACCGGGCGGCCCGGGCGCTGGAAGAGGTGCGGCGCGAGGTCGAGGCGGTGCTCGCCGTACGGCAGGACGCCGAGCAGCGGCTGGTGCACCTGCGCGACGTGCTGTCCCGGGCCGACCGCACGCTGGCCGAGGCCCGGGTGGCGCGCGGCGAGGTGCTGGCCAAGATCGCCGCGTCGGAGGTGCCCGTGGTCAACGGGCCGCCGACCGCCCTCCAGGAGCGCCTGGCGGCCGCGTCGGAGTACCGCAGGCACGCCCGCTGGCACCGCCTCTCACCGCTCCTGGAGACCCTGGAGCGGGAGGCCGAGGAGGAGCTGCTGCGGGCCCGCGAGCAGCTGACGGCGGTCACCGCGCCGCTGGCCGTCCGGGCGGAGCTGCGTGGCCGGCTCGACGCGTACAAGGCGAAGGTGGCCCGCAACGGCCTGGCGGAGGACCCGGTCCTGATCGAGCGGTACGACGCGGCGCGGCGGATGCTGTGGAGCGCGCCGTGCGATCTGCGGGTGGCCGCGCAGGCGGTGCAGCGCTACCAGGACGCGGCGCTGGAGCTGCTGGGCGGCATGGGCGCGCCCGGACCGCAGGACCGGCGGGGGTACGCGTGAGACGGGCCGGGCTCATGGGCAGAGGTGACGGACCGTCGTGGCGGCGGGGCGAAGAGGGGGAACGGACATGAGTACGCAGTGCCAGCGCCCCGCGTGCGAGGGCAGTTACGAGGACATGGGCGGCGGTGAGCTGTACTGCGACACCTGCGGTCTGGCGCCCGTCGTCTCCCCGAACGGGATGGTGAGTTCGCCGCCCACCGGGGTGGCTGTCGGCGGCCGGGGCAGCCGGGGGTCCGGGAGCGCGTCGGCGCGGAGCAGTTCGCAGTCCTCCTCGCGGGCGTCCTCGCGGTCCTCGTCGCGTTCCTCGACCTCGCGGCGTTCGGTGTCGGGGCGGCTCTCGCGGTCGCTGTCGCTGTCCGGCCGGACCGGCACGCACTCGGTGTCGGTGCGCTCGTCCGCCAAGTCGACCAACGCCTCGGGCCGCAACCGGCTGGGCGCGGGCCTGGTGCAGGTGCCGGACGTGCCGCGGCCCGATCCGCGTACGGCCGTGATGGAGAACCCGGAGGTGCCCGAGCGCAAGCGGTTCTGCTCGCGCTCCGACTGCGGGGCGCCGGTGGGCCGGGCCCGGGGCGACCGGCCGGGCCGCACCGAGGGGTTCTGCACCAAGTGCGGCCACCCGTACTCGTTCGTGCCGAAGCTGGAGGCGGGCGACGTCGTCCACGGGCAGTACGAGGTCGCGGGCTGTCTGGCGCACGGCGGGCTCGGCTGGGTCTACCTCGCGGTGGACAAGGCCGTCTCGGACCGCTGGGTGGTGCTCAAGGGCCTGCTCGACACGGGTGACCAGGACGCCATGGCGGCGGCGATCTCGGAGCGGCGGTTCCTCGCGGAGATCGAGCACTCCAACATCGTCCGCATCTACAACTTCGTGGAGCACCTGGACCAGCGGACCGGGTCGCTCGACGGCTACATCGTCATGGAGTACGTCGGCGGCAAGTCGCTCAAGGAGATCGCCAACGAGCGCCGCACGCCGGCCGGGAAGCGCGATCCGCTGCCGGTCGAGCAGGCGTGCGCGTTCGGCATCGAGGCCCTGGAGGCGCTGGGCCATCTGCACAGCCGCAACCTGCTGTACTGCGACTTCAAGGTCGACAACGCGATCCAGACCGAGGACCAGCTGAAGCTGATCGACATGGGCGCGGTCCGCCGGATGGACGACGAGGAGTCGGCGATCTACGGCACTGTCGGATACCAGGCGCCCGAGGTCGCGGAGCTGGGCCCGTCGGTCGCCTCCGACCTGTACACGGTGGCCCGCACGCTCGCGGTGCTCACCTTCGACTTCCAGGGCTACACGAACGTCTTCGTGGACTCGCTGCCGGACCCGGACAACATCGAGGTGTTCCGGAGCTACGAGTCGTTCTACCGGCTCCTGGTACGCGCCACCGACCCCGATCCGGCCCGCCGGTTCGCCTCGGCGGCGGAGATGGCCGAGCAGCTGACGGGCGTGCTGCGCGAGGTGGTCTCGCTCCAGACGGGGCGCCCGCGCCCGGCGCTGTCCACGCTGTTCGGCGCGGAGCTGCGGGTCACCGACACCGAGTTGTTCGCGGACGGATCGGGCGAGGCGTCGCGCCTGGGCGCACGGGCCGCCGCCGGGACCGGGGGCCTCTTCGGCCGCCGCCGGAGCGGGGCGGGCGCCCCGGCGCCCACCGCCGCGACCCCGCCCGGGGGCATACCGGGCGCGCTGCCCGCCGGACCGCCACCCGCCTCGCCCACGGGCGCCGCCCCGGTGCCCTCGGCCGCCACCCATGCCCGTACGCCGGGCGGCCCGGGCACCGGCTCGGGCCCCCTGCCGTACGCGCCCGCCGCGAGTGTCCCCGCTCCGCGCAGCCCGGTCCCCTCCCCCGCTGCCGCTCCGGTGCCCGCCGGAACCGGGGTGCCCCGGCTGGCCGGCCTCGACGTGCGGGGGACCTCGCTCGCGCTGCCGGTGCCCCGGGTCGACGCGAGCGACCCGAACGCGGGGTTCCTGGCCGGGGTGATGGCGTCGGCGCCCGCCGAGCTGATCGCCGCGTTGCAGGCGGTGCCGGCCGCATCGCTGGAGACCCGGCTGCGCGAGTTGCGTGCCTACCTGGAGATGGGCGACCTCACCGCCGCCGCGGAGACCCTGGCCGCGCTGGAGGGGCAGCACGCCGACGACTGGCGCGTCGTCTGGTACCGCGGCCTCACCTCGCTGGTGACCGGCGACAAGGAGAACGCGGCGCTGTCGTTCGACGCGGTGTACGACGCGTTCCCCGGGGAGCCCGCGCCGAAGCTGGCCCTCGGCATCTGCGCGGAGGTCCTCGGGCAGCTGGACAACGCCGCCGAGTACTACCGGCTGGTGTGGCTGACCGACCCGAGCTTCGTGAGCGCGGCCTTCGGTCTGGCCCGGGTGCAGATCGCGGCCGGTGACCGGGGCGCGGCGGTCCGGACGCTGGAGTCGGTGCCGGAGGCGTCGATCCACTACACGGCCGCCCGGATCGCCGCCGTCCGGGCCCGGCTGCGCGAACGGGCCCCGCAGGAGCCGCTGATGGCCGACCTGAAGGCCGCTTCGGCCCAGGTGTCGGCGCTGTCGGGGCTGGGGCTCGACGCGGTCCGGCGGGAACGCCTCTCGACCGAGGTGCTCGGTACGGCGCTGGACTGGGTACTCTCCGGTAGCCCTTCGGGCCCGCAGCCGGCCGGGACGCGCGGCCCGGGGACGCTGCTCGGCAGCGAGCTGGACGAGCGCGGACTGCGGTTCGGCCTGGAGCGTGCGTACCGGATGCTCGCCCGGCTCGCGGAGCCCGGGGCCGAGAGGATCGAACTGGTGGAGCGGGCCAACCGCTTCCGCCCCCGAACGTGGGTGTGAACATGTCGCAGAACCACCAGCAGACGGCCTTGCCGAGGTGCCCCGGCTGCGAGGAGCCGCTGGAGCAGGGCGACTTGTTCTGCGGCGCCTGCGGGTACGACCTGTCGGCCGTGCCCGAGCCGCCCCGCGACCGTCCGACGGTCGCCATCACCGCACCGGGAGCGGCGGGCGCAGCTGCCGCGGACCCCGCGTCCGGGGTCCGTTACGACGGCCCCGGCGCCTCCGGCGACTTCGAGCTGGCCGCCCCGGCCGCGGCGCCCGATCCCCGTACGGCCCCGGAACCCCCGCAGGCCCCGGCCCCAGCCCCGGTGGCGGCCCCGGCGGCCGGCGGCCAGGTGTGCGTGGCCTGCCGGGCCGGGCGGGTCGACGGCGACGGCTACTGCGAGAACTGCGGACACGCGCAGCCGCGCGAGCGCGACCACATGGAGCAGGAGCTCGGTTCGGTCGCCGCGGTGAGCGACCGGGGGCTGCGCCACCACCGCAACGAGGACTCGTTCGCGGTGTCCACGACGGCCCTGCCGGACGGCTCGGCGGCCGTCGTGGCGATCGTCTGCGACGGGGTGTCGTCGGCGAGCCGCCCCGACGAGGCGTCGGCGGCGGCGGCGAGCGCGGCCAACGAGTCCCTGCTGGAGTCGCTGCCGCGCGGCACGCATCCGCAGCAGGCGATGCACGAGGCGATCGTGGCGGCATCGGAGTCGGTCAACCGGCTGGCCCAGTCGCCCGGGGGCCCGGAGCGCGACCCGCACCGCCACCAGAACGCCCCGGCGTGCACCCTGGTCGGCGCGGTCATGGCGAGCGGCCTGCTCGTCGTCGGCTGGGTCGGCGACAGCCGCGTGTACTGGGTGCCCGAGGACCGCTCCACCGCGCCCGCCCGGCTCACCGAGGACGACTCGTGGGCCGCGCAGATGGTGGCGACGGGCCTGATGAACGAGGCGGAGGCGTACGCGGACGAGCGCGCCCACGCCATCACGGGCTGGCTCGGCGCCGACGCGTACGAACTGGAGCCGCACACCGCCTCGTTCAAGCCGGACCGGCCGGGCCTCGTGGTGGTCTGCACGGACGGCCTGTGGAACTACGCGGAGTCCGCCGCCGAGATGGCCGCCGCGGTGCCCGATGACGCGTACGCCCGCCCGCTGCACGGCGCCCAGGTCCTGGTCGGCCACGCCCTGGACGGCGGCGGCCACGACAACGTAACAGTGGCGCTGCTCCCGTTCGCCGTGTCACCGCAAGGGGCAGGCTCCGCCTGATGCCTGGGCGGTTTTCCGCCCTCCTACGCCTTTGTCCGTACCTCTGGCTTCATCCGAGACGTGGAGCCTCAAGGAGCCGATCAGATGGCCAACTTCTCCAAGTCGAACGTGCCGCAGTTCTCCGTCGAGGTGTACCAGAACGAGTTCCTGCCCGAGGGCGGCCGCGAGGTCAACGGCATCATCACGGTCACCTCCACCGGGGGCGGCACCACCGGGGGTGTCCCGCTGCCGGGGCGGGCCGCCGGGGCCGCGGTGGTGATCATGGTGGACTGCTCGGGTTCGATGGACTACCCGCCGACCAAGATGCGCAACGCCCGCGACGCGACGGCGGCGGCCGTGGACACCCTGCGCGACGGCACCTCGTTCGCCGTGGTCGCCGGGACGCACGTGGCCAAGGAGGTCTACCCGGGCAACGGCCGGCTGGCGGTCGCCGACGCGCGGACCAGGGCCGAGGCCAAGGGGGCGCTGCGCCGGCTGAGCGCGGGCGGCGGTACGGCGATCGGGACCTGGCTGCGGCTGGCGGACCGGCTGCTCGGCGCGGCGGACGTGGACATCCGGCACGGCATCCTGCTCACCGACGGGCGCAACGAGCACGAGGCGCCCGAGGACCTGCGCGCGGCGCTCGACGCCTGCGCGGGGCGGTTCACCTGTGACGCCCGCGGGGTGGGCACCGACTGGGAGGTGAAAGAAGTCACAGCCATCTCCTCGGCGCTGCTCGGCACCGCCGACATCGTCGCCGACCCGGCCGGGCTCGCGGCGGACTTCACGCGGATGATGGAGAACGCCATGGGCAAGGAGGTCGCGGACGTGGCACTGCGGCTGTGGACCCCGGTCGGCGTGGAGATCCAGTTCGTGAAGCAGGTGGCGCCGACGGTCGCCGACCTGACCGGACGCCGCACCGAGGCGGGCCCCCGGGCCGGGGACTACCCGACGGGCTCCTGGGGCGACGAGTCCCGCGACTACCACGTGTGCGTCCGGGTGCCGGAGGCCGGCATCGGGCAGGAGATGCTCGCCGCCCGGGTCTCGCTGGTCCTTCCCGACCCGTCGGGCGGAGCGCCGCAGACGCTCTCGCAGGGGCTGGTACGGGCGGTGTGGACGGACGACATGGTGGCGTCGACCTCGATCAATCCGCAGGTCGCGCACTACACGGGGCAGGCCGAACTGGCGCAAGTCATCCAGCAGGGGCTCGATGCCCGCAAGTCGGGAGACTTCGACGGCGCGACGGCCAAACTCGGCCGTGCGGTGCAGTTGGCGTCGGCGTCCGGGAACGAGGACACTGCGAAACTGCTTTCGAAGGTGGTAGACGTGGTCGATGCGGCGACGGGTACTGTGCGACTGAAGGCGAAGGTCGCGGAAGCGGACGAGATGACTCTCGAAACGCGCTCCACGAAGACGGTTCGCGTCAAGAAATAACCACATATCCGCAACGATCAGCCGCCCGCCGGTTCAGGTCCGCCGGGCGGCGGAGCACGCCACATGACGGCCTGCGGGCCGGAGAAGGAGAGGGGGAAGCGCCGACATGCCGACCTGCCCGAACGGACACCAGTCGGGTTCCGAGGACTGGTGCGAGGTCTGCGGCCACCGCATGACCGGGGCGGGCGCGCCTGCGGGTGCGGTCCCCCCGCCGCCTCCCCCGCCGCCCGCACACGGTTACGGCTACCCCCGGCCGCACGACCCGGACGCGACCGCCCAGGCCGAGCTGTGCCCGCAGTGCCGCACGCCGCGTGAGGCGATGGCGCCGTTCTGCGAGGAGTGCCGCTGGAACTTCCTCACGAACACGGCGACCTCCTACACCCCGCTGGCGCCCCGGCACAACGTCCCGGGCGACCCCGGCCCCGCCGGCAGCCGGCCGCCGGGCTTCCCGGCGCAGCAGCCGGGGCCGCCGCAGTCGCGCGACCCCTTCGACTACCAGGGTTCCCGCCCCTCGCAGGTGAACCGGTCCGCCGAACCCCTGTCCACGGGTCCGGGCCACTCCGGCCACCAGGGCGGACCGGGGCAGTCTCCGTTCGGCCAGGGCCCGCAGGGCGGCCCGCCGCCGTTCGGCCAGGGCGGCCCCGGTCCGCAGGGTCCTGGCCCTCAGGGTCCGGGTCCGCAGGGCCCCGGCCCCGGTCCGCAGGGCCGGCAGGGGCCGCCGCCGCCCCCGTACCAGCAGGGTCCGCAGGGCGGCCCGCAGAGCTCGCCGCCCCCGTTCCAGCAGCAGGGCGCGCCGCCCGCCTTCCAGCAGCAGACGGCGCCGGCCCCGCCGCGCACCGACGGCGACGACTGGCTGCTGCCCCCGCCCTCGCAGCCCGCGCCCCCGCCGGGCCCGGGCCCGCAGCCGCCCTTCCCGGGGCAGCAGGGACCTGGTCCGCACGGCCCGGGCCCGCAGCACGGCGGCCCCGGACAGCACGGCCCCGGTCCGCAGCACGGCGGCCCCGGTCCGCACGGCCCCGGTCCGCACGGCGACCACGGCCAGCAGCACGGGCCCGGGCCCGGCCGGCCCCCGCTGTCCAACAACTGGACCGCGTTCATCGCGCCCGACCGTGAGTACTTCCTGGCGATGATGCAGCGCAGCGGCCCCGAGGCGACCGGGCTCAACCTGCCCGCGTACTCCCCGGAGCAGCAGCTCGCGCTCACCGGCGGGCAGATCACGATCGGCCGCCGCCGGCACAGCACGGGCGAGTCCCCGGACATCGACCTGTCGGTGCCGCCGGAGGACCCGGGCGTCTCCCACCAGCACGCCGTGCTGGTGCAGCAGCCGGACGGCAGCTGGGCCGTGGTCGACCAGAACTCCACCAACGGCACGACGGTGAACGGCTCCGAGGAGCCGATCCAGCCCTACGTTCCCGTCCCGCTCCAGGACGGCGACCAGGTACACGTCGGCGCGTGGACGACGATCACGGTCCGCCGGGACTGACCACCGCGCACGGCGAAGCGGCCGGTGAGGGGATCGCGCCCCTCACCGGCCGCTTCGGCGTGCGGTAGTTCGTACCACGAATGTCCGGTCCGGGCGGGGCCGCACCGCTCGCGCCTGCCATATTCTGTTCCCATGCGAAAGGCCGACGAAGGGCAGATGGGGACCGCCACCGCATTGGTGCGCTCCGCATTCCTGGTGAATGCCGTCTACGCCGATTCCGGCCGCGAACACGGGATCACCGCCCAGCAGGGCCAGCTGCTCTGCGTGCTGATGGTGAAGCCGTACGGCATGCGCGAGCTGGGCGCCGTACTGGGTCTGGCGAAGTCCAGCCTCACCGGACTCGTGGACCGGAGCGTGCAGCGCGGCCTGGTGCGCCGGGAGGCCGATCCGGAGGACGGGCGGGCGGTGCGGGTCGCCCCGACCGAGGCCGGGAGCGCGCTCGCCGAGGTGTTCTACGCGGAGACCTGCCGGCGCGTCGAGGCCTTGGCGGAAGGGCTCGACGAGGCCGACCGCGAGCTGCTGACCGCGCTCCTGGGCCGTCTGGTGCAGGAGAACAAGGTGCCCGTGGTCTTCCGCGAGTCCTGCGAGAACGCCTCCGGCCGCTGAGACCGCCGCTCAGCGCACGATGCCGAAGAGGTCCGCGAAGCGCCCGGTGAACAGGTCCTTGCCCTTGTACGCGCTGACCTCCTCCGCCGGCAGCAGCACCGGCCCGCCCGGCGAGGGCACCTGGCCCACCCCTCCGCCGGGCCCGAGCGGGAGCAGCGCGGACGGGACGGGGGACGGCAGGTAGACGGCCGCCGGCTCCTCCCCGCGCACCTGGGCGAGGATGTTGGCCGCGACCACCTCGGCGTGCTTCATGGCGTACGCGGCCATCTTGGCCTCGGCCAGGTCGGTGAGGTCACCGAGGGCGTAGATGTGCCGGTGCCCCGTGACGTTGAGCCGTTCGTCCACCGGCACCCGGCCCTGCGCGTCGCGGACGGCGACCCGGCCGTCGGCGAGGTAGTCGCCGTTGGAGCGCACGCCGTAGCAGCGGAACCAGAGGTCGGCCGCGATGTGCTCGCCGCCGTCGGTCGTGACCGTGAACGGGCCGAGCCGCCCCGGGGCGGCCGGCGGCTCGCCGGTGAGCGCGGTGGAGAGCCGCAGCTCCACGCCGAGCGCGTCCAGCTGGCGCAGCAGCTCCTCGCGGACCTCGGGCAGGAAGCCCGGCAGCAGCTCGTCGGCCGGGTCGGTGATGATCACGTGCTTCTCGGGCCAGACGGCCTTGATCTCGCCGGACAGTTCGAGGCCTACCGGTCCGGCGCCGGTGATCAGGACCCGCTCGGCGCCGGCCAGCTCCCGGTGCGCCTCCCTGATCCGGGCCAGCGCGTCACCGGCCAGGTCGGTGTCGGTCTTGGCCGGGAAGGGGTAGTCGGACCCGGAGGCGAGCACCAGGTAGTCGGCGGCGACGCGCTCGCCGCCTGCCAGGGTGACCCCGCCGGGGTCCACGGCGACGGCCCGCTCGCGGCGGACGGTGCCGCGCTTCAGCAGCGTGTCGTACGGGAAGAAGATGTTCTCCGCCCAGTCGGGCTGCACCAGCGCCCGCAGGGAGCCCGCCGCGTGGACGAATGCGTCCTTCGGGTCGACCAGCACCACATCGGTTTCCTCGTCGAGCGCCTTCGCGACGGCCGAGCCGCCGTATCCCCCGCCGATGACGACGACGGTGCGCTTCGCATTTCCGTTTGCCATGCCGACCCCAACCCTTGAATGAGTACGAACTTCATTCGTTGTGCGAACCATAGTAGTTCGCACAGCGAACTGACAAGACGGCAAAGGCCGGAAACGAAGAAGATCCCCCGAGCCCGGCCCGGCGCCCGGCGCGTCTGCGACCATGGACGGGTGACTGAGATTCCGCGCGACACGGTGCAGGAGCTGACCTTCTACGAGCAGGTCGGCGGCGAGGAGACCTTCAGGCGCCTGGTCCACCGCTTCTACGAGGGCGTCGCCGAGGACCCGCTGCTGCGGCCGATGTACCCGGAGGAGGACCTCGGGCCGGCCGAGGAGCGGTTCGCGCTGTTCCTCATGCAGTACTGGGGCGGACCGCGCACCTACAGCGACCGGCGCGGGCACCCCCGGCTGCGGATGCGGCACGCGCCGTTCCGGGTGGACCGCGCCGCGCACGACGCCTGGCTGAGCCATATGCGGGTCGCGCTGGACGAGCTGGGTCTCACCCCGGAGCACGAGCGGCAGCTGTGGGACTACCTCACCTACGCGGCTGCCTCGATGGTGAACACCGACGGCTGACACCCGGTCACACATCGCCCACATCCGTGCGGAATCCGGTGCTCCATGGCCGGATACCGGTCACGAATGCATCAAGTTGTACCCGTAAGCGGTTTCCACGGACACAGCCGTCTGAAAGCATCCGGAGCGACACCAGGGGCGGGTGTGCGGCGAGTGGTGACTAGGGGGCCAGGTGACGGGGTTCGTCTTTCTGCGGGTGAGGGCGCACCGGCTCCTCCTCGCGGCGGCCGTACTGGCCGTGCTCCTGACCACCTCGGTCCTGGCCGCGCTCACCGCGTTCTCCGGTTCCGTCGGCGACGCCGCGCTGCGCCACACGCTCACCCACCGCTCCGCCGTCCCCGCCTCGCTGGTGGTCTCCGCGCAGCTCGAACCGGACGAGCGGGAAGCGGCCGACGCGGCGGCGCGCAAGGCCGCCCGGGAGACCTTCGACGGCCTGCCGGTGACCGTACGGAAGCTGGAGGCGTCCGGCCCGTACGCGCTGCCGCGCAGCCTCCAGGACCCGGCCGCCCGGCGCGGTGACCCCGACCTCACGCACTTCGCCTCGCTGGACCGCAGCCGCGTCCGCCTCACCGCCGGACGCATGCCCGCCGCCGGGGCGGGGAAGAGCGGCGCCCCCGTCGAGGTGGCCCTGCCCGCGACCGCCGCCGAGGCGCTGTCGCTGGAGCCCGGCGCCCGGCTGAAGCTCACCGACCGGCTGGGCGGCAAGCCGGTGGACGTCGTGATCACCGGGCTCTACAAGGCCGCCGACCAGGCCGATCCGTACTGGCAGCTGGACGCGCTCGGCGGACGCGGCGTCCGCAAGGTCGTCTTCACCACGTACGGCCCCCTGCTCACCGACCCGGCCGTGCTCGGCTCGGGCCGGACGGCCTCGGGCGAGGCGTCCTGGCTGGCGTCCGCCGACTTCCGCTCGGTCACCACGGACCGGATGGAGGCGCTGCGCGACGCGGCGGTCACCGGCCCGAAGAAGCTGCTGGCCGCCCCCGGGTTCAAGGACGGCGGCACCGCGCGGACCTCGCTGCCCACCGTCCTGGAGCAGATCGACCGCGCCCTGCTGGTCTCCCGCTCGACGCTGACGATCGTGGCCGTGCAGCTGGTCCTGCTCGCCGGATACGCCCTGCTCCTGGTGGCCCGGCTGCTCAGCAGCGAGCGCGCCGGCGAGACAGAACTGCTGCGGGCGCGCGGGGGTTCGCGGGCCCGGATCACCTGGCTCGCCTCCGTCGAGGCGCTGCTCCTCGCGCTGCCCGCGGCCGTCGTCGCGCCCCTGCTCTCCGGCCCGCTGACCCGGCTCCTGGCGGACCGCAGCGAGCTCTCCCGGATCGGGCTCCGCCTGGACACCGGAGTCACAGGACAGGTCTGGCTGGTCGCCGCCGTCACCGCGCTGGCCTGCGCGCTCGCCGTCGTGGCGCCCGCCCTGGCGGCCGGCGGCGGGGGCCGGCGCACCACGCGTTCCGCCGCGCTGCCGGGTCCGGTGCGCGCGGGCGCCGACCTCGCGCTGCTGCTCGTCGCGGCGGTGGCGTACTGGCAGCTGGACCGGCAGACGAAGGGCTCGGGAAGCGGCGCCCTCAGCGGGGACCGCTCGGGCGGGCTCGGGATCGACCCGCTGCTCGTGGCCGCGCCCGCGCTGGGCCTGCTCGCCGGCACCGTACTGACGCTGCGTCTGCTGCCGCCCGCCGCCAGGCTCGCGGAGCGGCGCGCGTCCGGCGGGCGGGGGCTGGCGACCGCGCTGGCCGGCTGGCAGTTCAGCCGCCGGCCGCTGCGGGGCGCCGGGCCCGTGCTGCTGCTGGTCCTCTCCGTGGCGATGGGCATGCTGGCGATCGGGCAGAGCGCGTCGTGGAACCGCTCGCAGAGCGACCAGGCCGACTTCCGGTCCGGTGCCTCGGTGCGCATGACCGCCGGCGTCAACGCGGACCCGGCGAAGGCGGCGGCGTACGGGCAGCTGCCGGGCGTACGCGAGGCGGCGCCCGCCTTCCGTACGACGGTGGGCCTCTCCGGGGAGCGCACGGCCGAGATCCTGGCCCTGGACACCGCGCACGCCGACGAGCGGATGCTGATGCGCGACGACCTCGGGAACGGCCCGGTGTCGGGGCTCTTCGACACCCTGACCCCGCCGAAGGCCGCCCGCGTCGGGTTGCCGCTGCCGGAGCAGAGCACCCGTCTCCTCTTCGACGTGCGGATATCCGCCGACGGCGCCCCCGGCAAGGTCTCGCCGTCCGGCATGGCCCCCCGGGTCTCCGTCCTCCTGGAGGACCGCTACGGCCTCCCCTACCAGGCCGTCGCCGGGTCCGTCCCGGTCGACGGGAAGGCACACCCGGTCTCCGTCGCCGTGTCGGCCGCCGCCGGGTTCGCCCTCACCGGGATCGAGCTGAGCGGCAAGGAGCCCGTGGACCGCGCGGAGTCGCACCGGCTGGCCGTGAGCGCGCTGCGGACCACCGCCGCCGACGGCACCGAGCGCACCGTCCCGGTCCCCGAAGGCTTCCGCTGGCAGGGCGAGAAGACCGAGGACTCCCTCGTCGACGAACCGAAGCCGGGCGTGCCGCTCACCCCCGCCGCGTCGGCCGCGACCCCCCTCTCCGTCGGCTACTCCACCGGATCGGTCACCGCCGAGGACGCGGCGTACGCGGTTCCGGCGGTCGGGGTCCGAGTCACCGCGGCCCGCCCCGCTGCGCCGGCCCTGAACGTCGTGGCCACGGACGCGTACCTCAAGGCGACGGGCGCGAGGACCGGCCAGAAGACCGACGTGACCCTGGCCGGCGAGACGGTGCAGGTGACGATCACCCGGACCGTGCACCGGCTGCCCACCACCGGACCCGGCTCGGGTTCCTCCTCGGCGTCGGGCGAGTCCCAGCGGGCCAGGGACGGCGGAGCGCTCCTGCTGGACCTGCGCTCCCTCGGCGAGGTCTTCGCCGCCCGCCCGGCCGCCCGGCTGACCGCCACGGAGTGGTGGCTGAGCACCGAGCCCGGCCGGACGGCGGAGGTGGCCGCGGCGCTGCGTGCGCAGCCGGACACCGACCCCGCCCAGGTCCAGGTGCGCGACGAGATCGCCGACGAGCTGGTCACCGACCCGCTGGGCGCGGGCCCGCAGTCCGCGCTGCTCGCCGTCGCGGTGATCGCCGCCGCGCTGGCCGCGGTCGGCTTCGCGGTGGCCGCGGTCGGCTCGCAGCGGGAACGGTCCGCCGAGTTCGCCGTGCTGCGGGCGCTGGGCACCCCGCGCCGTCAGCTCGCCCGGATGACCGCCGCCGAACAGGGCGTCCTGATCGCGATCGCGCTGCTGGTCGGGGCCCTGCTCGGGGCCCTGCTGACCCGGGCGGTCGTGCCGTTGATCGTGCTGACCGGGCAGGCGGCCCAGCCGGTGCCGCCGGTCCTGGTGCGGCTGCCGCCCGGACAGGTCGCCGCGCTGCTGGCCGGAGTCGCCGCGCTGCCCCTGCTCATCGTCGCCGTTCTGGCCCTCCGCCGCGCCGACCCCGCGACCTCGCTGCGCACCCAGGGGGACAACTGACATGAGTGCCCGCCCCGCGACCCCCTGCGCCCCCTGGGTGCGCACCAGGCTGCGCACCGCACCCGGCACCGCCTGCGCGTTCGCGCTGCTGGTGCTGGTGACCGCGTTCCTCGCCGCCGCCTTCCCCCGTTCCGTCGACTCGTACGAGACGAAGGGGCTGCGCCACGATCTCGGCGCGGCGACCCCGGCGCGCAGCGTGCTTCAGCTGAGCGGTCCCCAGCCCGGCCTCGAACTGCGCCCGGCGGCGCGCGAGCGCGCGGTGCGCCAGGAGTCGATGGCCTCCATCCAGGGCCAGATCCTGAAGCGGCTTCCCGCTCCGCTGCGCGCCGACACCGCCGAGTCGGCCTACGGGGTGCGCACCTCGACGCCGATCGCGGCCCGGGAGCCGTGGTTCCCGCGCCCGTACGGCCTGGATCCGACGCTGACGTACGTCACCCAGTCCGGTCTGTCCGGCCACGCCACCCTGCGCACCGGCAGCTGGCCGGCCACGCACGGCCAGGTGTCCCTGACCACCAGGGAGGTCGAGGCCGCCGTCACCGAGGAGACCGCGAAGGCGCTGCGCATCGAGGCGGGTGCGACGATCGCCGTCCCCACCCGGGCCGGTGACACCCTGACCGTACGGATCACCGGCATCGTCGCCCCCAAGGACCCGGAGGGTTCCTACTGGTCGGCCGAGCCGCTGCTGCGGACGCCCTCCTTGGTGGCCCGGCCCACCAAGGAGACCCCGCGCTACTACTGGATCGCCGCGCTGCTGCTGCCGCCGGACGCCGCGCCCGCGCTGCTCTCCACCGCCGGGCAGCCCGAGCTGTACTGGCGGATCGCCCCGGACGTCTCGCGCCTCACCGCGCTGGACGTGCCGGAGCTGCGGACCTCGGTGGCGTCGCTGGAGGGCGGTCCGGGGCTGCTGGCCATGCGCGATGCGGCCGGTGCCACGGTGACCATGGCGACGGACCTGGACGAGATCCTGACGGGGTACGACGGGATGCGGTCCGCGATCCAGCCGGTCGTCACCGTCGCCGCCGTCGGCATCGGCGCGGTCGCCGTCGTCGTCCTCCTGATGACGGGCGGGCTCCTGGCCGGCCGCAGACACGCCGAGATCGCCCTGCTGCGGGCCCGGGGCGGCTCCCTGCGGGGCATCGGAGGCCGGCTCCTCGCCGAGACCGCGGTCACCGCCGTGCCCGCCGGGGTGCTGGGGCTGCTGCTCGCCGTGCTCGCCGTGGGCGAGGCCCGGCTGTGGCCCGCGGCGGCCGGCGCGGGCGCGGTCGTCGCGCTGGTCTGCGTCGCGCTCCCGCTGCGCACGGCCCTGCGGCACCGCACCCCGCAGACTCACATCGGCCGGGACGACCTGGCGACCGCCCGCCCGTCCCGGCGGCGCACCGTCGCCGAACTCACCCTGCTCGTCCTGGCCGTCGGCGCGGTCGCCGCGCTGCGCCGGCGCGGCACGGACGCCGAGGGCGGCACCGACCTGCTGGTCAGCGCCGCGCCGGTGCTGGTCGGGCTGATCGCCGCGGTGGTGCTGGTCCGGCTCTACCCGCTGCCGCTGCGCCTGGCCCTGCGGTCCGTGTCCCGGCTGCGCGGCGCGGTCGGCTTCCTGTCGCTGGCCCGGGCCGGCCGCACCTCGGCCGCCGGCACCCTGCCGCTGCTCGCCCTGCTGGTCGCGCTGACCACGGCCGCGTTCGGTGGTTCGGTGCTGGCGGGGGTCGCGGACGCCCGCGACGACGCCGCCGTCCGGGCCACCGGCGCGGACGCCCGGGTGACCGGCGAGGCCGACTCCGTACCGCTGTCGGCCGGTCTGGTCCGCGCGGTGGAGAAGGCCGAGGGGGTACGGGGTTCGGTCCGGGTCCAGGTCGAGTACGGGGTGGCCCTGCCGGCCGCGGGCAACGGCGCCCAGGACGCCAAGGGCACGACCCTGATCGGCGTCGACCCCGCCGCGTACGCCGCGCTGGCCCGCTCCACCGGGCTCGGCGCGTTCTCCGCCGACCGGCTGCGGGCGCAGGGTGCGGCGGTCCGCGAGGGGACGCGGCCGGACGAGGACCGGGTCGTGCCGGCCCTCGTCTCGCCGTCCGTCGCCGAACGCCTCGGCGACCGGCCGCTGGGCCTCCGGTCGCTGGCCGGGAACTTCAGGGTGAAGGCCGCCGCCACGGTCACGCGTACGCCCGCTGTGGACGGCAGCTCCTTCATCGTCGTGGACGCCGCCGCGTTCACCCACCGGCAGACCACGGCGCTGCTGCTGACCGGCTCCGGCCTGGACGCGAAGGAACTGCGCGCGGCGGCGCGGCACTCGGACGAGAAGGTCGCCGTACAGCTGCGCTCCGAGGAGCGGGCCACGTACGTCGACACCCCGATGCAGTCGGGGGCGGAGCGGATCTATCTGGCGGCGATCATCGCCGGTGCCGGATACGCCCTGCTCGCCGTCCTGCTGTCGCTGCTCCAGACCGCGCCGGAGCGCACCACGCTGCTGGCCCGGCTGCGCACCATGGGCCTGACCTCCCGCCAGGGCGGCCGGCTCCTGGGCTTCGAGGCCCTGCCGCAGGCGCTGCTGGCGGCCGGCGGCGGGCTCCTGGTCGGCTGGGCGACGATCGCCCTGCTGGCCCCGGGGGTCGACCTCGTACGCCTGGCACTCTCGTCCGGCCCCGGTACCGGCCTGCTGGACACCGCACCGCTGCGCACCGATCCGTGGTCGCTGGTCCTCCCGGCGCTCGGTGTCATCGTGCTGACCGGGGCGGTGGCCGGTGTGCAGGCGTGGTGGGCCGGCCGCCGCGGATCGATCACCGAACTCAGGGCAGGAGACTCCCGATGACGACGCCGTCGACCGATTCCACGCTGGCGGAGCTCGAACAGCGGGCCACCGCCCGGCGCGACCGGCCCTCCTACGGGCACGACGCGCTGATCGCCTGCGACCGGCTGGTACGCATCTTCACCACGGACGGGGTGGAGGTGCAGGCCCTCCAGGGGCTCGATCTGCTGGTGGAGGAAGGCGAGTTGCTGGCGCTGGTCGGCGCGTCCGGCAGCGGCAAGTCCACACTGATGAACATCCTGGCGGGCCTGGACGAGCCGACGGCCGGGGCCGCGAAGGTGGCGGGCTGCGACCTGCTGTCCATGGGGCAGAAGGAGCGTCTCCGCTACCGCCGGGACGTCGTCGGCTTCGTCTGGCAGCAGACCGCCCGCAACCTGCTGCCGTATCTGACGGCGATCCAGAACATCACCCTGCCCATGCAGCTGCGCGGCCGGGGCCGCAACCGCGAACGGGCCGCGCGCGCCGAGGCGCTGCTGAAGATGCTGGAGGTCGAGGACTGCCGCGACCGCCGCCCGCAGCAGATGTCGGGCGGCCAGCAGCAGCGGGTGGCCATCGCCGTCTCGCTCGCCAACTCCCCCTCGGTGCTGCTCGCCGACGAGCCGACCGGCGAACTCGACTCGGCCACCGGTGAGCAGGTCTTCGCCGCGTTCCGCCGCGCCAACGAGGAGCTGGGCACGACCATCGTGATCGTCACCCACGACCAGGCGGTCGCCGACGAGGTACGCCGTACGGTCGCGATCCGCGACGGCCGGACGTCCTTCGAGGTGCTGCGCCGCACCGAGGTCGACGCGGCGACCGGCCAGGAGTCCCAGGTCGCCCGCGAGTACGCGATGCTCGACCGCGCCGGCCGGCTCCAGCTGCCCGCCGATTACACCGAAGCGCTGGGCATGGAGCACCGGGTGATGCTGGAGCTGGAGCAGGACCACATCGGGGTGTGGCCGGACGGCCCGAAGGGCGGGTGACCGGCGCCGGAACGCCGTGTGACCGGCCGTTAGGATCCGGCCATGACGACGTTCGAACGCGAGATCACCGAGCCGGTCGACCTGTGCCTGCCCGACGGCCGCCTCGACCCGGCGGCGGTCGGCTGGTCGCGGACCCCGCTGCACCGCGCCAATCTGCGCGGCTGGGGGCGGACGAAGCGGTGGGAGTACTGGTGTGTGACGACGCCCACCCACCTGGTGGCGCTGACCGTCAGCGACCTGGACTTCCTCGCCCTGAACAGCGTCTACCTCCTCGAGTACGCGCCCGGCGGCCTTGAGCTGGAGCGCACGGCGATCGTCCCGGGCGGTCTCGGCGTCGGCCTCCCCGACACGGTGGCGGGCTCCCCCGGCGCCCCGGACGTGGTGACGGGCCCGGCGCGCCCGACCGGCGGCAAGGTGCGCGTGGAGATCCGCGACGAGCCCGGCGGCACCCGGCTGCGGGCGCGCTGCCTGACCCCGGAGCGGGTGCCGGTGGAGGTGGACCTCCTGGTGGCCCGTCCGGAGGGCCACGAATCGCTCTCCGTGGTCGTGCCGTGGGACAGCCGGCGCTTCCAGTACACCTCCAAGCAGACCGCCCTGCCCGCCTCCGGCCGGGTCAGGGTCGGGGGCGAGTTCCTGGACTTCGACGGGGACGACACCTGGGCCGTCCTGGACCACGGCCGGGGCCGCTGGCCGCGTACGGTCCACTGGAACTGGGGCGCCGCGTCCGGCCGCACCGACGGGCACACCCTGGGCGTCCAGCTCGGCGGGCAGTGGACCCTGGGCACCGGCTCCACGGAGAACGCGCTCTGCGTGGACGGCCGGCTCAGCAAGATCGGCGAGGAGCTGGACTGGCGCTGGTCCGCCACGGAACCGCTCCGCCCGTGGACGGTCCGCACCCCGCTGACCGGCCAGGTCGACCTGACGTTCACCCCGTTCCACAACCGGCGCGTCCGCACCGAGGCGGGGGTGCTGGCCAATCGCACCGACCAGTTGTTCGGACACTACGACGGCACGGTCCGCGCGGACGACGGAACGCGGATCGCGGTGGAGCGCCTGCTGGGGTGGGCGGAGGACGTGCGGATGCGGTGGTGAGCGGGCTTTCAGCCGGTTACGGACACCGCGAGGTTCCCCAGGCCGCCCGTCGCGCCGGCCCGGCGCAGGGCGACGGAACCGTACGGGGTGCGCAGGCGCAGCCAGCTGCCGGCCGTCAGGAGGGCGACCGGGAAGGCGGGGTCGGCGCGCAGGAAGCCGAGGGACTGCGCGGCGTGCACCGCGCGGAGCGGGAGTCCGGTGTCCTCGAGGGTGCGCGACCAGATGTCGTGGCCGATGCGGTCCCGCTCGGCGCGGGTGCGCCGGTCCTCGGGCAGGGCCTCGTCGCGGGCCCGGAATTCGGTGACGGCGGCGGTGAGCGCGGTGCGCAGGGCGGCGGGCCCGGGCAGCCCGGGCCGCTCCCGCCAGCCGCCGCGCGGCGGGAGGACACCGGCCCAGGGCGGGCCGGTGACCGGGGCGGGCAGGGCGGCGGCGTCCGGCCCTTCGTCCGGCAGGGCTTCCAGGAGGTCGCCGGCCGACACGGTGACGTCGAAGTCGCGCGCGTCGGCGAGCCGGGCGGTGCGGATCGCCAGCACGTCGAAGGACGGGGGCCGGCCGAACACGGCGAGCGCGCCGCCGCCCGCCTGGAGGCGTACGGCGGCGGCGCGGTCGTAGTGGAGCAGCCGCCCGAGGAAGGCGCCGAGATCGGCGGCCTCCCTCGCGTCGGCGAACCGCAGCGGCTGTACGGACACGGTCATACCGCGGCGGGCTCCTCGGCCAGGTACTCCTGGAGGAACCGCTTCTCCTCCGGGGAGATGCGCCGGGGGCGCTCCTCGGCCAGGTTGTACGGCACGACGACGGTCGAGGCGCGTACGTACACCTGGTCCGGGTCCTTGATCTCGTAGGCGATCGTCAGGGACGCGGCGCCTATCTTCGTGACCCACGACTCGACGGTCACCGGCCGGTGCCGGTGGACCAGGGGCCGCACGTAGTCGATCTCGTGCCGCGCCACGACGGAGCCGCCCGCGAAGGACGGCGAGCCGTCCCCCGGCGCCAGCCGGAACATGAAGTCGATCCGCGCCTCCTCCAGATAGCGGAGGAAGACCACGTTGTTGACGTGGCCGAAGGCGTCCATGTCCGACCAGCGCAGCGGGCAGCTGTAGATGTGACGAGCCAAGACGATCAGCCTCGCGTGAGCTTCTTGTACGTGGCACGGTGCGGGCGGGCCGCGTCCGCGCCGAGGCGGTCGATCTTGTTCTTCTCGTACGACTCGAAGTTGCCCTCGAACCAGTACCACTTGGAGTCGCCCTCGTACGCCAGGATGTGCGTGGCGACGCGGTCCAGGAACCAGCGGTCGTGGGAGATGACCACGGCCGCGCCCGGGAATTCGAGCAGGGCGTTCTCCAGCGAGGACAGGGTCTCGACGTCGAGGTCGTTGGTGGGCTCGTCGAGGAGCAGCAGGTTGCCGCCCTCCTTGAGCGTCAGCGCCAGGTTGAGGCGGTTGCGCTCACCACCGGAGAGCACACCGGCCGGCTTCTGCTGGTCCGGGCCCTTGAAGCCGAACGCGGAGACGTAAGCCCGCGAGGGCATCTCGACCTGGCCGACGTTGATGTAGTCCAGCTCGTCCGAGACGACGGCCCAGAGGGTCTTCTTCGGGTCGATGTTGGCGCGGGACTGGTCGACGTAGCTGATCTTGACCGTGTCGCCGACCTTGATGGAGCCGCTGTCCGGCGTCTCCAGACCCTGGATCATCTTGAACAGCGTGGTCTTGCCGGCGCCGTTCGGACCGATGACGCCGACGATGCCGTTGCGCGGCAGCGTGAACGACAGGTCGTCGATGAGGACCTTGTCGCCGAACGCCTTCGACAGGTTCTCGACCTCGACCACGATGGAACCGAGGCGCGGCCCCGGCGGGATCTGGATCTCCTCGAAGTCCAGCTTCCGCATCTTGTCCGCCTCGGCGGCCATCTCCTCGTACCGGGCGAGACGGGCCTTGGACTTGGTCTGGCGCCCCTTGGCGTTGGACCGCACCCACTCCAGCTCTTCCTTGAGCCGCTTCTGGCGCTTCTCGTCCTTGCGGCCCTCGACCTTGAGGCGGGCGGCCTTCTTGTCGAGGTACGTGGAGTAGTTGCCCTCGTACGGGAGCGCGCGGCCGCGGTCCAGTTCGAGGATCCACTCGGCGACGTTGTTGAGGAAGTAGCGGTCGTGGGTGACGGCCACGACGGCGCCCGCGTACTTGGAGAGGTGCTGCTCCAGCCAGTTCACCGACTCGGCGTCGAGGTGGTTGGTGGGCTCGTCGAGGAGCAGCAGGTCGGGCGCCTCGATGAGGAGCTTGCAGAGCGCGACGCGGCGCTTCTCGCCACCGGAGAGGTTCACGACGGGCCAGTCGCCGGGCGGGCAGCCCAGGGCGTCCATGGCCTGCTCCAGCTGGGCGTCCAGGTCCCACGCGTTGGCGTGGTCCAGGTCCTCCTGGAGCTTGCCCATCTCGTCCATGAGCGCGTCGGAGTAGTCGGTCGCCATCAGCTCGGCGACCTCGTTGAAGCGCTTGAGCTTGCCCATGATCTCGGCGGCGCCGTCCTGGACGTTCTCCAGGACCGTCTTGTTCTCGTCCAGCTCCGGCTCCTGCATGAGGATGCCGACGCTGAAGCCGGGCGACAGGAACGCGTCACCGTTGGACGGCTGCTCCAGGCCCGCCATGATCTTCAGCACCGTGGACTTACCGGCGCCGTTGGGCCCCACGACACCGATCTTCGCGCCGGGCAGGAAGTTCAGGTTGACGTCATCGAGAATCACCTTGTCGCCGTGCGCTTTGCGCGTCTTGCGCATGGTGTAGATGTACTCAGCCAAGAGAAACCGTCCGGCAATCGATGTGTGGGCAGATACACCCCATCTTGCCTGACGGCCGCCTCTTGACGGAAACCCGTATCGATCGGTGGCCCTGACCTGGGCCCGCGCGTGCCGGGTGGCCGAGCTGCCACCGGCTGTCATGCCCGGCCGTTCCCGGGCCGTGCGCGCACGGCCCGGGGCCCGGGAACGACTGCCGGGCCGTGCGCCGGCCGCCCCTCAGCCGACCTGCTGCGGTGTCCAGTAGTGCGGCTCGATGGGGGCCCGCCGCACCACGATCCGGCCGGTGACGCCGGGATCGTCGACCAGCTTCCCCCAGGAGCCGGATCCGTCGCTGGGGGTGTGCTCGATGTCGGCCCACACGACGCTGCCGGGTCCGGCGGAGCCGACGGAGACGGTCCACTCGGCGTACCTGCCGGCACACTCGTTGGCCACCACTCGGTAATTGTCGTTCAGGCTCAGACAGGTGCGGGGGCCCGAGCCCACCGTGGAGACCTCCATCGTCCCGTTGGGGCGCAGCCGTACCTGCCATTTCGCCGAGGTGTTCGCGTTGTCCGCGCAGTCACCCAGGGACACCGCGCCCCTGTTCCCGCCCGGCTTGGGGTAGGTCAGACACGTGCCGTCCTGGAGGGCCGCGAACCGGTAGACCCCGTCGACGAGCGGGGCCGCGTGGGCGGGTTGCGCGAGTACCGCGGTGGACGCGGCCGCGGCGGCCATGACAGCGATGACGCGTGAACGCATGGGATCGGACTCCTCGAACAGCCTCGGCCGCGCCGTTCGCACGGCACGGACCAGGTCGACGCACACTCCGCCGGAGCCGGCGGCGGCACCGATCCTGGAGCACCGGCCGGCCCGGCGGCCCCCCGCGATGCCGGCTGTCACCCGCCTGGCTGAGCCGTATCACCCGGTGGCGTCGCGGACCATGGCACGGCCTCTCGGGTGCGGACGCGTCCTTCGGGCTCCCGGCCCGCGGCGCTCCGGACACGTCACGGCCCCGGCCGGCCGAAGCCGTACCGGGGCCGTGATCAGGGCGAGGCGGTCGTGCACCCGTCCTTCGTTACTTGCCCGCGGTCTGTCCCCTGCGGCTGCGGAGGAAGAAGACCGCGCCGCCGCCGAGGACGACCAGGGCGATGGCGACGCCCGCGATCATCGGGGTGGCGCTGGAGCTGCCGGTCTCGGCGAGGTTGGTGTCGTCGCCGCCCGAGGTGCTGCCGCCGGCCGTGGCGGTGGTCGGGGTGGGCTCGTCACCGCCGGTCTGGGTGTCCGTGCCACCGGTGCTGCTGCCACCGGTGCCGCTGCTGGTGGTCTTGCAGTCCAGGACGCCCTTGAAGGTCTTGGAGAAGCCGCCGGGGCCGGTGACCGTGATGTCGTACGCCTGGTCCTCGGCGACGGGCACGGTGACGGTCACGGTCTTGCCGGCCTCGACGGTGTTCTCCTTGCCGTCGAGCTCGAAGGTGAACGCCTCGTCACCCTTGTTGCCGACGGTGATGTCGACGCCGCCCTTGTCGCAGTTCTTCTCGGCGGTGGCCGTCGGGATCGGGCCCTGCTTGGCCCAGGTGCCGGTGGCGGTCGCGGAGACCGTCGACTCGCTGGAGCCGGCCAGGATCTGGGTCTGGCTCTTGGTGACCCCGGCGAAGGCGCGGCCGACCGGGACGGAGGTGGCGGCCTGGACGGTCAGCGAGGCGGTGCCCTCCTCGGAGCCGGCGGGCACGTCGAAGTAGAGCTGGTCGCCGTCGGACGCCGTGGTGACGGGCTTGCCCGCCTTGTCGGTGACCTTCACACCGCTGGCGAGGTCCGCCGGCGGGGTCACCGTGGCCTGGCCGGCGTTGGTGCGGACCGTGACCGGGCCGACGCGCTCACCGGAGCGGCCGGAGACCGCGACCGGGTCGAGCGCCAGGGACGCCTTGGGCTCGGCGGTGACGGTGGCCGACTTCTCCAGCCAGTCCGCGAGCTTCTCCGCCTGCTCGTCGGCGGCGGTGACGTCGACGTGGTCGGAGAACCGCCAGATCGCGACCTGGGTGCCGGCCGCCGCGGTCTTCTCGGTGAGCGTGCCGGTGCCGGCCGCCTTGGCGAGCTCCGAGAGGTTGTCGACCTGGGGGTACGAGTGCTGCAGGACCCAGAGGATCTTGCCGGCGTCCTTGTTGCCGCCGAGCGAGGTCTGGTCCCAGGGGGTCTCCAGGTACTTCGCCCGGTCCTGGGTGTGGTTGTGGATGTCGATGCAGTACGTCTTGAGCTTGCCGCCGCCGTCGACGTTCATCTCGAACAGGCCCGCGGACACCTTGTCCTGCTTGCCGCCGTCGTGGACGTAGGCGGTGTCGTAGGTCTTCAGTCCGTCCAGTACAGCGGTGGCCCCGCCCTGGTGCGCGGGCACCTCGTCGGCCGTCGCGGTGCCGGCGCCGACGAGGGCTCCGGCCACGACCAGGCCGGACGCCATCGCGGAAGCGGTCAGCCGGGCTATGCGCCCGCGCCGTGCGGTCGGGGCCGTTGCCCTGGATGACGAAGCGGTCGCTGAAGAAGCAGAAAACACTTATTTCCCCTCCGGGCGAGACCCTCGCGCCCGGTACGCGTGTGGGGATTGTCCCGCCTGCTACTCAAGTGCCTTGTGAGTACGGGGAGATCCTATGGAGCGAGCCAAGGACAGTCCCCCGTCATACCATCCGACAACCATTCCGAATCGCAATCGTTATCACGGGTAACTTCCGCCCCTCGTGCGGCCGACGGCCGACCGGCACGTTTCGTCGTCACGCGGTCACCAGATCGGATCCGGTCTTCTCCGGTGCGCCGCCGCTCTTCTGACGCCCCGTCCGCCGCCGCCCCGCCGGCCGCTCCACCGCAGACCCCCCGGCCCCGCCCGGCTCCGCGCCGCCCTCGCCCACCTCCTCGCCCCCGCCGCCTCCGGCGCGCTCCTCCGGCGCCTCCGGCACCGCCCACGGATCGGGCCCCGCCGCCACCGGCGCAGGGCCGTACCTCGACGTCAGCCCCGGCTCGCCCCTGACCACCCGGCGGAACGCTGCCGTGCCCCGGGTCAGGTCGTGCCCCACCGCCACCGCCTCGATGTCCACGAAGGTCCGTCGCTGCCCCTCCAACTCCTCCTCGCGCACCTTCAGCCTGCCGTGCACCACCAGTGGCTCCCCCACCGCGACCGAACCCGTCAGATTCGCGGCCAGCGTGCGCCACGCCCACACGGTGTAGAAGCTCGTGTGCCCGTCGGCCCAGGCCTCCTTCACCCGGTCCCACCGCCGGGGCGTCACCGCGAACCTGAAGCGGGCCATCCCGCCGTTCGCCGTCTCCCGGAACTCCACCGCCGTCGCCGCGTTGCCCACCAGCGTCACCAGGGTCTCGTTCATGACTCCGCCTCCCCTTCACCCGGATCCCGTGGCCGCGCCGTGCACGCGGTCACCGGTCCCATGCTGGAGGGGAGGCGGAAATCCTGCCGAGGGCTGTGGACTAACGGCCCGTTGTGGAAAACTCCGTCACCGCCACGTACCGTTCCCGCACTTCGCGGTAGCGCATCAGCTCGGCCGCGACCGGGTCGAGCACCCGCGCCCGCCCGCAGGCCGCCGCCGCCTCGCGCAGCCGCCGTTCGGCCTCCTGCCCGTACCTCCGGGCGGGCCCCCGGGCCGCCACCGCGCACGACCACTCGACGAGCGGGCCGCCCACGATGCCCGCGAGCATCACCAGGGCGGGCGTCAGCAGCCCCGGCTCCAGCACCCCGATGATCTGGCCGGCCAGCCACAGGCCGCCGAAGATCTGCAACAGCGTCATCGCGACCTGCGCCAGCACCGCCGCCGGCCACCACGCGGGACGCGGCGGTCTCCCGGCCGCACGCCCGCCCCGGCCCTCACCCCCGCTCAACGGACCGCCCGCGGCCTTCGAAGCCGACGCG
The DNA here is from genome assembly GCF_040632905.1 of Streptomyces sp. NPDC016469. Taxonomy (NCBI): domain Bacteria; kingdom Bacillati; phylum Actinomycetota; class Actinomycetes; order Kitasatosporales; family Streptomycetaceae; genus Streptomyces; species Streptomyces sp. NPDC016469. The sequence continues at coordinate 225,208 of NZ_JBEYCQ010000009.1, read as the reverse complement.
CACACCGCATCGCCGCCCGCGCCCCGCGCCACCGCCTCCGCACCCCCGCCCGCCACGCGCCCCGCCAGTTCGTCCAGCGCGTCCGGCAGCCCCTTCGCCCCGTGCACCGCGGCCTCCCGCACCGCCTGCGCCCAGGGCCCGGGCAGTCCGGCCGCCGCGTCGTCCGCGACCGTGCGCACGGCCTGCTCGACGCGCTGGCGCGCGGTGAGCCGTTCCTCGGGCGGGGCGGCGAGCGGGGCGCGGTCCCGGCTGCCGGGCTGCCGCGTGGCCTCGTACCAGCGCCACAGCCGCAGCCACGGCGTGCCGCAGGCCCGTCCGGCGTTGCGGCGCCACTCGCGTTCGGCCGCCTGACCCGCCGCCGCCGCGCCCACCGCCTCCGCGAGCCGGTCCGCGAACTCCTCCCGGGCCCGCTCACCCAGACCCGGCCGCCCCTCGGCGACGTACACCGGGCGGAGCCTGGCCGCCGCCGCGTCCACATCGGCGGACAGGCGCCGGGTCGCCGCCGTGCGGTCCTGGACGAACCGGCCCAGCAGCTCGCGCAGTTCGCCGACGCCCTCGCCGGTGAGGGCGGACAGGGGCAGGACGGTCGCCCCGGGCTCGCCGTGCTCACCGAGCGCCATGCCGTCCTCGTCCAGCAGCCGGCGCAGGTCGTCCAGGACCAGGTCGGCGGCCTCGCCCGGGAGCCGGTCGATCTGGTTGAGCACCACGAAGGTGACCTCGGCGTGTCCGGCGAGGGGCCGCAGGTAGCGCTCGTGCAGCGCGGCGTCCGCGTACTTCTCCGGGTCCACCACCCAGATCACCGCGTCGACCAGCGCGAGCACCCGGTCCACCTGGTCGCGGTGGCCCTTCGCCGCCGAGTCGTGGTCGGGCAGGTCGACCAGGACCAGGCCCTGAAGCGCCTCGTCGGCCGCCGCGCCCGGCGCCGGCCTGCGCCGGAGCCGGCCGGGTACGGCGAGGCGGTCCAGCAGTCCGGCGGCCCCGTCGGTCCAGGAGCAGGCGAGCGGGGAGGAGGTGGTGGGGCGGCGCAGGCCGGTCTCGGAGAGCTGGGCACCGGCGAGCGCGTTGAAGAGGGCCGACTTCCCGCTGCCGCTCGCCCCGGCGATGGCGACGACGGTGTGCCGGGAGGAGAGCCGCCGGCGGGCCGCCGCCTCGTCCAGCACCCGGCCCGCCTCGGCGAGCGCGGCCCGGTCCAGCCGGGCCCTGGAGAGGCCGACGAGCTCGCGCAGGGCGTCCAGGCGCGGCTGGAGCGGGCTGCCGGAGTCCACGTACGCCTCGACCTGCGGCCGCCCGTCGTCCTCTTCCTCGGGGGCCTCGTCCGGGGTCTGCTCGGCCTCCTTCCGGGTGGCCTGCGCACGGCGCGCGATCAGCCCGTCGTCCCAGCCGGTGCCGGGGCGCGACGCGTCGGACAGCTGCTCCCCGGTCCCGCCCTGCCCCGGATTCTCGTCAGTGACGGCAGTCATCGCTGCCACCTCTCCTTCTGCAGTAGGGACAGCGCGGCGATCAGTTCGGCCTGTGGTTCGGGGGCCACGTCGAGGGCGTCCAGGGGGGCGAGCCGCCGGTCGCGTTCGCCGTTCAGCACGTGGTCGAGGCAGTTGGTGAGCAGCGCGCCGCCCTTGTCGCGCAGCCGCAGCGCGCCCTGCGCCCCGATGCGTTCGGCGAGCTGCTCGCCGGCGGTGCGGGCGCGGCGTCCGCCGAGCAGGGCGGCGGCCAGCAGGGTGGCGACGGTCTCGGGGTCCGGGGCGGTGCTGCGCTCCATCAGGCGCAGCTCCTCCTCGGCCAGTTCCTCCAGGATCCGGCGCCACCTGCGTACGGTCATGGCGATCCGGCCCCGGATGTCCTCGGCCGGTCCCCAGCCGCCCTCCTCGCGGCCCGCCGCCTCGAAGGCGAAGGCCGCCGCCGCGGGCTCCTTGCGCCAGACGGCGCGGATCTGCTCGTCGGCGGCGGCGACGCCGCACTCCAGGAGCGCGGCCAGGCTCTCGACCAGCGCGTCGAGCACTTCCTCGGAGGTGCTGTACGTGGGGTAGCCGCGCCACCGGGTCCGGGCGTCTCCGGCGAGCGCGCCGCCGTTCTTCAGCCTGCGCCGGAGCCGGGCGCCCTCCTTCCCGTACGCCTCCTCGACCACACCCGTGAGGCGTACGGCGGCGGCGTACTGCGCGGCGACGGCTCCGGCGAGCGCGGGCATCCGGACGTCCAGTGAGTCGATGACCCCGGCGGCGGTCCGGCCGACGGCCTGCTGGCGGGCGGCCGGGTCCTGGGCGCGGTGGGCGAGCCAGGCGCGCAGCGGGGCGACCGCGGTGGTGGGCAGGAGACCGCTGCCGCCGCCCGCCGATTCGGGCAGCTCGGGAATGGTGAACCGGGGCACCTCGCCGAGCCCGGCCTTGGTGAGCAGGGCCCCGTACTGGCGGGAGACCTCGGCGATCACCTGGTGCGGGACGCGGTCGAGGACGGTGACGAGCGAGGCGTTGTACTCCTTGGCGGTACGCAGCAGGTGCCAGGGCACGGCGTCGGCGTACCGGGAGGCCGTCGTGACCATGACCCAGATGTCGGCGGCGCAGATGAGTTCGGCGGCCAGGACCCGGTTGCGGACGACGAGGGAGTCGATGTCGGGGGCGTCCAGCAGGGCGAGCCCGCGCGGCAGCCCGGCCGCGGTCTCGACGCGCAGCGCGGTGCCTTCCTCGGCCGCGTGGCCGTCCGGGCCGTCGAGGTCGTCGCACTGGCCGGGCTCGGCGTACTCCCCGGGCGGCAGCCAGACCCGGGTGAGCTGCGGCAGCACCCGTACGCCCGCGAACCAGTGCTGGTCGTCCGGGTGGCAGACGAGGACGGGCGTGCGGGTGGTGGGCCGCAGTACCCCGGCCTCGCTGACCCGGCGTCCCACCAGGGAATTGACGAGCGTCGACTTGCCGGCGCCGGTCGATCCGCCGATGACGGCGAGGAGGGGCGCCTCGGGGTCCTTGAGCCGGGGCAGCAGGTAGTCGTCCAGCTGCGCGAGCAGCTCGGTCCGGGTCTGCCTGGCGCGGGGGGCCCCTGGGAGCGGGAGTGGGAGACGCACGGCGGCGACACTGTCGCGCAGGGCGGAGAGTGCGTCGATGAGCTGAGGCCGTACGTCCAAGGTCACCACATGCGAAGAATGCCCAATTTTGGCGCCTTTTTGAAGCGTATAGCCACCTCTGCGCGCCGGTTCCTCCGTCCGGACAGAGGGGATGAGTGGGGCGCAGGCATAACGAGTGCACAACACCCGTGGCGTGGAGCGTCAAAAGCGGTGCGTGATCCGCACCTACCTGCGATTATCATTTCGCTTCACCGAACCTCCACATCGTGCCACGCAGGTGAAGCAACGAGGTCGAGCCAATCGGAGCCCTATCCTTGTCCCGGCAAGGTCACGGACCGCCCGGGCCCCGGGGCCCCTGACCATCGCAGCCACCACCCGGCCCCCGTAGCTCAGTGGATAGAGCAGGCGCCTTCTAAGCGCTTGGCCGCAGGTTCGAGTCCTGCCGGGGGCACCTCAGCCCAGCCGCCCGCGCCGGGCCTCCCCCAGGGAGGTCCTTCTTCCCGCGGAACACAGCGGAGCACAGCACGCTAGCGCGGCCCGTGTAGCGACGGCGTAAGCACCGCCGGGCCCCCAGGGGGCGCGCCGCTCCCCCCGGGGGCTTGGCGTCAGTCCATCTCTCCCTCTCCCGTGTCCTCCACGGTGTCCCCGCCGCCCTTCAGCCGGTCCGCGCGGGTGATCGCGTCGGCCAGCTTCGTCACGGAGGCGTCCTCGGTCGTGGTGGCCAGCACTTCGGCCCGGTCGGCGAGTTCGCCGAGGCCCGGGGCGCCGGGCAGGCCGGTGCCGCGCAGGTTCTCGGCGAAGTAGGCGGCGACGGCCGTCACCTGGAGGCGGGTGCTCCGGCCGCCCCAGAGCTTGCCGGTAATCGCTCCGGTCGCCACGGAGCCGGTCTTCTCGTGCGGCTCGCGGGTCTTCGGGTCGAGCCAGCGCACGGTCGCGGTGGCGACATGCCCGGAGGCGCCGTCGCGCAGGTGCACGGCGTACAGGGCGGTGACGGTGTGGCCGGGGCCGACCTCGCCGCCGTCCACGGTGTCGTCGCGGAAGTCGTCGTCGGCGACCTTGCGGTCCTCGTAGCCGATCAGCTTGAACTTCTCGACGGTCTTCGGGTCGAAGGCGACCTGCGCCTTGGCGTCCCGGGCGGTCAGTTCGAGGTGGGCGGGGAGCTGGTCCACGAAGACCTTGCGGGCCTGCTCCTCGTCGGCGATGTACGTGGTGTGGCCGTCGCCCTTGTTCGTCAGCTCCTCCATGAACGCGTCGCCGTAGTCGCTGCCGACGCCCACCCCGAAGAGGGTGATGCCGTACTCGCGGCGGGAGGAGTCGATCCGTTCGAGGATGTCGTCGGCCTCGGTGTCGCCGGTGTTGGCCAGCGCGTCGGAGAGCAGGACGACACGGTTGTTGACTCCCTTGCGGCGGCCCTCCACCGCTTCCTCGTACCCGCGCTCGATGCCCGCCCCGACATTGGTGGAGGCGGCGGGTTCCATCGAGTCGACCGCGTCGCGGATCCTGCTCCGGTGGCCGCTCAGCCGGGTCATCGGCAGAACGGTCTCCGCCTCGTCGCTGAAGGTCACCAGGCTGATCGAGTCGTCGTCGCGCAGCTCGTCCGTGAGGATGCCGAGCGAGGTCTTGACCAGGCCGAGGCGGTCGGGCGAGTTCATCGATCCGGAGACGTCGACCACGAAGGTGAGCGCGGCCGGGGGCCGTTCGGCGGCGGTGGGGGCGGCCCTGGTGGCCAGGCCGACCCGGACCAGCGACCAGTCGTCGGCCTCGCCGGCGGCCCCGGCCCCGTCGACGGAGACCGAGAAGCCGTTGCCCTCGGGGCGGTGGTAGCCCTGGCGGAAGCTGTTGACGAACTCCTCGGGCCGTACGGTCTCCGGACCGGGCAGCCGGCCGTCGGCGAGGGTGCGGCGGGCGTAGCCGTACGAGGCGGTGTCGACGTCCAGCGCGAAGGTGGAGAGGTAGTCGGGCGGGGCGGTCTCCTTGAGCCGGTCCGACTCGTCGCCGTTCTTCGCCCCGTCCCTGTCCGCGCCCTTCGCGTCGCCCTTGGCCCCGCCTGTGTAGGCCGGTGCGGGCGCCCCCGCGCGCCGCTGGTCGGACGTCGCCCTGCCCTCGTCGTTCTCGCCCGAGCAGCCGGTGAGCAGCACGCCCGCCGCGAGCAGCAGACCCACTGCGCCCCGGTACTTCCGTGTGCGGTGTTCCATCCCGTACCCCCTGTGTCGTCACGTCAGCACTTGTGAATGTGACGTGCGAAGGGGTGGTCCGGACCGGACGGAAGCGTTGCGGAACGATCTCGATGCGGCAACGACGAGCGCGTAACCGGCGGAATGTCAAGGTCAGGACACGATGTCCTTACGGCTGAACCCGCGGAACGCGAAAGCGAACAGGATCAGGGCATATGTCACCGATACGGCCGCGCCCTTCGCCATGCCGCCCCACTCGATGGCGGGCTGGAGCGCGTCCGCCCAGGCGAACTGCCAGTGCGCGGGCAGGAAGTCGCGCCAGGAGCCGAGAGCGGTCACCGCGTCGAGCACATTGCCGACGATGGTCAGCCCGACCGCCCCGCCCACCGCGCCGAGCGGGGCATCCGTCTTGGTCGACAGCCAGAACGCGAGCCCAGCGGTCACCAGTTGGGACACGAAGACGAACGCGACGACCAGCGCGAGGCGCGGCACCGCGTCCCCGGCCGACAGCGCTCCCCCGGTCGGCAGCTGGAGCGGCCCCACGCCGTAGGCCGCCGCCCCCGCCGCGAGCGCGACGAGCGGCAGCAGCACCATCGCGGCGAGGCTGAAGCCCAGCGCGACGACGAGCTTGCTCCACAGCAGCCTGGCCCGGGGCACGGGCGCGGCCAGCAGATAGCGCAGCGAGGACCAGCTCGCCTCGGAGGCCACGGTGTCGCCGCAGAACAGCGCGACCGGGACCACGAGCAGGAAGCCCGCCGAGACGAACAGGCAGGTCGCGGCGAAGTTCGCGGCGGACGCGGTCGCCGTGTCCATCAGCGTGATCCGGTCGCCGCCGCCGGACCCGCCGTCCGGGGTGCCGCCGATCGCGAACGCGATGATCAGGATGAACGGCAGCGCGGCCAGCACCCCGCCCATGAGCAGGGTGCGGCGGCGGCGCAGCTGCCGGACCGCCTCGACGCGCAGCGGGAGGGTGTGGCGGGCCCGGTAGCCGGGCGCCTCGGGGGCCTCGGTGAGGCCGGCTGCGGTGCTCATGCGGAGCCTCCGGAGATCAGGGTGAGGAAGGCGTCCTCCAGGCGGCGGTGCGGGCCGACGCCCGTCAACGGCACGTCGAGGCGGACCAGCTCGGCGATCAGTTGCGGTGAGGTCGCCCCGTCGAGGCGGACCAGCAGTCCGTGCCCGTCGTCGGTGCGGGCGGCGGAGCCGATGCCCGGCAGGGCGGCGACCTTCTCCACGAGGGGTTCGGTGAGCGGCTCGGCGGCGGTGACCAGGAGCATGTCGCCGGAGCCGGTGATCTCGGCGACCGGGCCCGCCTGCACGAGCCGACCGCGATCCATGACGACCAGATGCGTGCAGGACTGCTCGACCTCGGACAGGAGGTGGCTGGAGACGATCACGGTGCGGCCGCCCGCCGCGTACCGGATCATCACGTCCCGCATCTCGCGGATCTGCGGCGGGTCCAGCCCGTTGGTCGGCTCGTCCAGAATGAGCAGGTCCGGCATGCCGAGCATGGCCTGAGCGATGGCGAGCCGCTGCCGCATGCCCTGGGAGTACGTGCGCACGGCGCGGGCCAGGGCGTCACCGAGACCGGCGATCTCCAGCGCCTCCTCGATGCGCGCGTCCTCGTCGGGGCGTCCGGTGGCCTTCCAGTAGAGCTCCAGGTTCGCGCGCCCTGACAGGTGCGGCAGGAAGCCCGCGCCCTCCACGAAGCAGCCGACCCGGGACAGCACGGGCGCGCCGGGGCGGATGGCCCGCCCGAAGACGCGGATCTCGCCGTCGTCGGGGGTGATGAGCCCCATGAGCATGCGCAGGGTGGTGGTCTTGCCCGCACCGTTGGGGCCCAGCAGGCCGAGCACCTGACCCTTCTCGACGCGGAAGGAGAGGTCGCGCACCGCGTACCTGTCGGCCGACTTGGCGTACTTCTTCGACAGGCCGGTGATCTGGAGCGGTACGTCGGCGAGCGCGGGGTCGGGTGCGGGCGTCGCGGTACGGCGGCGGGCGGTGAGCAGCAGGGCTGCGGCGATCACCAGGGCGGCGGCCGGCAGCCCCCAGGTCCACCAGGGCAGGGCGGCCGAGGCGGTCTTCAGACCGGGTGCGGTGGGAAGCGTGAGGGGCCCGTCGAGGGAGACGGTGTACGTGTCGGGCTCGGCCGGGGACGCGTAGCCGAGGTCGGTCGCGGCGAGGACGAGGCGGAGGCGGTGGCCCGCGTCGAGTTCGTGGTCGACGGCGGGCAGGGTCAGCTCCAGCGGCTTGCCCTGTTGCGCGGGCGTGATCCGGTACGGCGCGACGAGCTGGGCGGGCAGCACCTGCCGCTTCCCGTCCGGCGACACGTCGTACACCTTGCCGAACAGGACCGCGTCGCCGTGGTCGGCCTTCACGGTCACCCGGACCGTGGGGGCGCCGGTGACGCGGCGGGCGGCGGGCAGCGGGGCCGAGTCGAAGCGGGCGTACTGGCCGGGGAAGTCGAGGGCGAGGCCGCCGACGCCGAGGGAGGAGAGCTGGGCGAGCGAGCCGCCGACGCCCGGTACGGCGGAGATCGACGGCGGGTTGGCCCCCGCGGGGTTGCTGATCTTCTGGGTGCGCCCGTGCAGTTCGACGGTCCTGGGGCCGCTGTGCAGGCCCGGGTACGTTTCGCTGCTCGCGCCCCGGGTGAGGGCGGCGCCGTCCGTGGAGTCGATGCCGCCGGTCCGGGTGACGCGGAAGGCGGGGCCGGTGTCGGCGCCCTCTTCCCCCTTCAGGTAGCGGTCGAACCAGGTGGCGATCCTCTTCTGTACCCGGCCGGTCTCCATGTCACCCCCGTCGTGCCCGCCGGCCGCCCAGTCGACGGAGACGGAGGCGCCGTTGGCGGCGATGGCCTTCGCCATGGCGTCGGCCTGGCCGAGCGGGAACAGGGAGTCGGTCTGGCCCTGCACGATGAGCGCGGGGGCCTTGATGCGGTCGGCGACGGCGCTCGGGGAGCGCTCGGTGAGCAGGGCGCGCGCGGCTGCGTCCGGCTTGCCGCTGACGGCGACCCGCTCGTACAGGTCGCACAGCTCCTTCTCGAAGTTGCCGCAGCCGCCGCCGGAGTTGACGAAGATCCCGGCCCAGAGTTTCTTGAACACCCCGTCCGGGAAGAGTGCGTCGGCGAGGTTCCAGTAGGTGATCTGCGGGGCGATCGCGTCGACCCGGTGGTCGTAGCCGGCGGCGAGCAGCGAGACGGCACCGCCGTAGGACGCCCCGGTGACGCCGACACGGGGGTCGCCCTCGGCGTCGAGCCGTACCTCGGGGCGGCCGGCGAGCCAGTCGATCAGCTGGGACACGTCCTTGACCTCGCGGTCGGGCGCGTTCAGCGCGATCTTGCCGCCCGACTCGCCGAAACCGCGCGCGGACCAGGTGAGCACGGCGTACCCGTCGCGGGCCAGCTGTTCGGCCTGCGCCCGGGTCTCCGCCTTGCTGCCGCCGAATCCGTGGCCGATGAGCACGGCGGGCCGGGGCCCGCCGCCCCCGGCCGTGAAGTACGAGGTGTCCAGGGAGACCCCGTCGACGCGCATCATCCGGTCCTGACGGTGCACGGCGGACGCGCTGTCGTCGGCCACCGCCGTCCAGGTGCCCGCACCGGCGAGCACGAGGAGCGCGGCACCGGCCGCCGCCCACCGGCCGCGGGTGCGGGGCAGCAGCCGTCGCCACCGGGACGTACGCGCATCAGGGGAGTCCATGCGTCGAGCCTATGCGGCCCCGGATGCCGCCCCACCTGCCGCCGGGCGGAACTCCCGGGCATCCTCAAGGCGTACGGGAGCGGCCCTCGTACTGCGCACGCGGTATGCGCCGGGCCTGCAATCGCCTCGCGCGCCGGTCCCGCGCTCTGCGACGCTGCCGCCATGGATCACCCTGAGGTACTGCTCATAGGCGGCCGCGCGGGCGTGGGCAAGACGACCGTGTCCTGGGAGGTGTCGGCGCGGCTGCGCGAGGCGGGGGCCGCGCACGCGGTGGTGGACGGCGACTTCATGGGCGCCGTGCATCCCGCACCTGACGGCGACCCGCACCGCTCCCTGATCACCGAACGCAATCTGACGGCGGTGTGGGCCAACTACGCGGCCCTGGGCCTGCGCCGCCTCGTCTACACGAACACGGTGAGCGTGCTGGCCGGCACAGCGCCGATGTTCGAGCGCGCGATGGGGGCGGGGGCGCGGTGCGTACGGGTGCTGCTGACCGCGTCCGACGCGACGGCCGCGCGGCGGCTCACCGGCCGGGAGATCGGTTCCGAGTTGGAGCACGAGCTGCGGAGCAGCCGCCGCAAGGCCCGGCTGCTCGACGCGCACGCTCCGGCGGACACTGTGCGGGTGGCGACCGACGGGCGGGCGGTGGTGGACATCGCGCGGGAGGTCGTGGAGCTGACGGGCTGGGTCTAGACGGCTTCCCGGGCCGTGGGCAGCGGGGTGCCCTGGGGCAGCGGGTACGGCGTCTCGGCGGGCAGCAGCGCGGTCGCGGCCTCCGTCTCGCCCGCCCCGGCCAGCGCGTGGATCTCCCGGGCGAGCGGGGTGACGTCGCGGATCGAGACCGTCCACTCGTCCGCGTACCGCCGTGACGCCTCCCCCGCCAGGCCGAGCTGGAGCGAGCGGTACGGAAGCCGGTTCAGGCGGAGGTCGCGCTCGGGGTCCCACTGGACGCGGGCGGGGGCCCGGCGCAGGTCGCGCTGCCAGGTGGCGCGGTCGGGGTGCACGCCGCTCTCGTAATGGCTGAGTTCGGCGTGGGCGAGGGCCCAGTCGAAGCCCTCGCGGGTGATCTCGACGGCGAGAACGGTCTCCTGCCCCTCCTTCGTCCCCCAGCCGCAGCGGTACATCATCCACAGGAAGCTCGGCTTGATCCACGTCATGCGGTCGCGCTTCCAGGCGGCCGGGAAACGCCCGTCGCGTGCGGCGGGCAGCCCGAGCGACGGCGTGTACGCCTGGTAGACGGTCACGGTCCCGGCCGTGTGGAGCGCGCGGATCTCGTGCTGGGGCGGGATGGCTGCGGATGCGGTCATGCAGCCATCCCAGCACCGGCGGCGGGGGAACGGCGAACGAGTTTCCGGCCGGGCGCTAGCGGGCGGCGTGCATCACGCGGACACCGGACGACACGACGACGTGGTCGCCGGCCGACGCCTTCGCGCCGGCCGTGGAGTTTCCGTAGTAGTTCCACCGCCAGGTGCCGGAGCCGGTGGCCTTCACGGTGGTCTTGAGCGCCCCCGTCGAGCCGGACGTCACCTTCTTGACCGTCTTGTACGAGGACGTGCCGTCCGCCTTGAACTGGAGGCTGACCGTGCGGCCCGCGTACCCCTGGTAGGTGTGCGTCTCCCAGTTCGCCCGGGTGACCTTGCCGGTGACGGTGATCGTCTTGCCCCACAGGACCGGCTCGGGCGCGGCGTTGACGGTGACGCGGGTGGCGCGCTGGATCTGGACCGCGTGCTTCAGGTCGGTGGAGACCCCGTCTCCCCCGGGGAGGGAGAGGTATGCGGCGCTCTTCCAGGCACCGGCGGTCGCATTCGCCTCAATGGCCGCCGGGTCGATGGTCAGTATCCCGTCATCGATCACGCAACTGCCCGTCCCCTCGGTCGGGCAGCTGTGGTCGGAAGCGCCGAAGCCGCTGGAGATGTCCTCCGACTCCCAGAAGTCGGCCTTCTTCCGGAAGAGGTAGACGATCGGCTGCCAGTGCCAGGTGCGCGAGGTCGTCATCCGGAAGGTCACCGGCACCGTGACCTCGTCCTGGATACCGATCACGATCGGCTTCCCGCCGTTGATCGAGACACGGGAGTACGAGACCCCGCCCGTCGCGGCATCGGCCGGTACCGCCGCCATCGCGGTGAACACGGATGCCGCTCCCACGGCCACCACTGTGTTCCACATCGTCTTCGCCATACGCGAGACCGTCCCCTCCCTTTGAAAACCGCAACGTCAGTGGGACCAGGGAGGACCCGACGCGGTTGTACGCCCCACGGCAACGATCGGATCACGCCCTCGGAGCCGTACAACTGCGCCTGAACGCCATGACATTCGTCATGCGGAGGTCAGTACACGCGGCTCTGCCGGGGAAGGGGTCCGCGTCGGCAGTCTGTACGTGTCGAGAGCGGGAGCCACGAAGGCGCCGCCGCAACGGGAGGAACCGACATGAGCAGCCCGGCCGCCACACTCACCGCCCCCGCCGTCGACGCCCCGGCCGGCGCCGCCACCCCGATCGCGCCCCGCAAGGCCCTCGTGGACAGCCTGAAGCCGCTGCTGGTGGACGTCGCGCTGCCGCTCGCCGCGTACTACGCGCTGAAGGCGGCGGGGCTCTCCACCTTCGGCGCGCTGGCCTGGAGCAGCGTGGTCCCGGCGGTCCGCACGGTGTGGGGTGCGGTGCGTGAGCGCCGGCTCAACGGCCTCGCGGCGCTGATGGTGTCGGTCAACGTGGTCTCGCTGCTGCTGGGCCTGGTGGCCGGTGACCCCCGGCTGATGCTCCTCAAGGACAGCGGGGTGAGCAGCATCATCGGGCTGGCGTTCCTGGTGACGGCGCTGCGGGGGCGGCCGATGCTGTCGGCGGGCCTGCGGCCGTGGCTGACCCGGGGCGAGGCCGCCAAGACGGCCGCCTGGGAACGGCTCTCCGCCGGTTCGGCGGACTTCCGCAGGGCCGAGAACCGGTTCTCGGCGATCTGGGGCGGGGCGCTGCTCGCCGAGTGCGCGGTGCGGGCCGTGGGCGCGTACACCGTGCCGGTCGAGACGATGGTGTGGGCCGGGACGGTGGTCATGATCGCCACGATGGTGCCGGCCTTCCTCGTCTCGGGGCGCTTCGGTGTCGTCCCGATGGAGCACATGATCGCGGCCGAGGCCGCCGCCTCCTCGGACCGCTGACCGCCCACCAGAACGCCGCAGGGCCACTCCGGGGGAGTGGCCCTGCGGTCATTCGCGCCCCGAAAACCGCTTGACCTCGCCGTTTACCGTTCTCGCATGACTACTTCGCTGAGGCTGGCCGAGGTCGCCGCCGGCAACGTCGATGCCGCGATCGGCCTGCGCGTCCGGCCCGACCAGGAGCACCTGGTGGCCCCGGTCGTGAAGTCCCTCGCCGAGGCGTACGCGCATCAGGAGGCCGCCTGGCCCCGGCTCGTCCTCGACGGGGACCGGCTCGTCGGCTTCCTGATGGCCTTCCTGGACATCGACTTCGCGGGCGACGGAACGGGCCGCGACATCCGCTCGGGGCTGTGGCGCCTCAACATCGCTGCGGGTGAACAGGGGCGCGGCTACGGCCGGTTCGCGGTCGAGTCCGTGGCCGCCGAGATCCGCCGGCGCGGCGGCACCCGCATGTACGTCACCTGGCACCCGGGCGACGACGGGCCCGAGGGCTTCTACCTCGGTCTCGGCTTCCGGCCCACGGGTGAGACGAGCGGGGGCCAGACGGTCGGGGTGCTGGAGCTGGGCTGAGTACGGGCCGGAGCCGGGGCCCCGGGCCCGTACCGCGGGGTCAGTGGTTCCTGGGAAAGCCCAGGTCCACGCCCGCCGGGGTGTCGGCCGGGTCGGGCCACCGGGTCGTGGTGACCTTGCCGCGGGTGTAGAAGTGGACGCCGTCGTTGCCGTAGATGTGGTGGTCGCCGAAGAGGGAGTCCTTCCAGCCGCCGAAGGAGTGGTAGCCGACCGGGACCGGGATCGGCACGTTGACGCCGACCATGCCGGCCTCGATCTCCAGTTGGAAGCGGCGGGCCGCGCCGCCGTCGCGGGTGAAGATCGCGGTGCCGTTGCCGTACGGCGAGGCGTTCATGAGGGCGACGCCCTCCTCGTACGTCCCGACGCGCAGCACGCACAGGACCGGGCCGAAGATCTCGTCCCGGTACGCGTCGGAGTCGGTGGAGACGTGGTCGAGGAGCGAGAGGCCGATCCAGTGGCCGTCCTCGAAGCCGTCGACGGTGAATCCGGTGCCGTCGAGGACCACTTCGGCGCCCTGGGCGGCCGCGCCGGTGACGTAGGAGGCGACCTTGTCGCGGTGGGCGGCGGTGATGAGCGGGCCCATCTCGGACGAGGGGTCCGTGCCGGGGCCGATCTTGATCCGGCCGGCCCGTTCCTTGATCCGGGCGACCAGCTCGTCGCCGATGGCGCCCACGGCGACGACGGCCGAGATCGCCATGCAGCGCTCCCCCGCCGAGCCGTAGGCGGCGGAGACGGCGGCGTCGGCGGCGGCGTCCAGGTCCGCGTCGGGCAGCACCAGCATGTGGTTCTTCGCGCCGCCGAGCGCCTGCACGCGCTTGCCGTTGGCCGAGGCGGTGGCGTGGATGTGGCGGGCGATGGGCGTCGAGCCGACGAAGGAGACGGCGGCGACGTCCGGGTGGTTCAGGAGAGCGTCGACGGCGACCCGGTCCCCGTGCAGGACGTTGAGCACGCCGTCCGGAAGCCCGGCCTCGGCGGCCAGCCCGGCCAGCAGGTTGGCGGCGGACGGGTCCTTCTCGCTGGGCTTGAGCACGAAGGTGTTGCCGCAGGCGATGGCGAGGGGGAACATCCACATCGGCACCATGGCGGGGAAGTTGAACGGGGTGATTCCCGCGACGACACCCAGCGGCTGCCGGATCGAGGACACGTCGACCCGCTGGGAGACCTGGGTGGACAGCTCGCCCTTGAGCTGGGTGGTGATCCCGCAGGCCAGCTCCACGATCTCCAGGCCGCGCGCCACCTCGCCCAGCGCGTCGGAGTGCACCTTGCCGTGCTCGGCGGTGATCAGCGCGGCGATCTCGTCCCGGTGGGCGTCCAGCAGCGCGCGGTAGCGGAACAGGACCGCCGTACGGGCGGACAGCGAGGAGTCGCGCCAGGTCCGGTACGCGTCCTTCGCGGCGGCCACCGCCGTATCGGCCTCGTCGGGCGAGGCGAACGCGACCCGGGTGGTGACGGCGCCGGTGGCGGGGTCGGTGACCTCGCCGTAGTTGCCCGAGGTGCCCTCGACGGTCTTGCCACCGATCCAGTGGTTCACGGTCTTCATGCTGTGGCTCCTTCAGAGGTGGCGGCGTCGGCCGGCGCTGTGTCGTTCGTACTCTTTCCGTGCTTCGACCGCCGCGGGGCGGGTGGCCGTCCCGGCCACGGGAACATCCCACCACGCCTGCGCCTCCGGGGGCCCCTGTCCGGCGCCGGGTGTTTCGGTCTCCACGTGCACGCAGACGGGCCGGTCCGCCGCACGGGCCTCGGCGAGGGCCGCGCGCAGCTCGCCCACCGTCCCGGCGCGCAGCACCCGCATGCCGAGCGAGGCGGCGTTGGCGGCGAGGTCGACGGGGAGCGGGGGGCCGGTGAAGCGGGTGTCGGCGGCGCGGTGGCGGTAGTCCGTGCCGAAGCGTTCGCCGCCGGTCGCCTCGGAGAGGCCGCCGATCGAGGCGTAGCCGTGGTTCTGGAGGACGACCAGCTTGACCGGCAGGTTCTCCTGGACGGCGGTGACGATCTCGGTGGGGTTCATGAGGTAGGTGCCGTCGCCGACGAGTGCCCAGACGGGACGGTCCGGGGCCGCCATCCGGACGCCGATCGCGGCCGGGATCTCGTAACCCATGCAGGAGTAGCCGTACTCCACGTGGTACTGGCGCGGGGAGCGGGTCCGCCAGAGCTTGTGCAGGTCGCCGGGGAGCGAACCCGCCGCGTTGACGAGGATGTCCTCGTCGGTGACCAGCTCGTCCAGGAGACCGAGGACCTGGGTCTGGGTGGGGCGGGCGTGCGGGTCGGGCGTGGCGTACGCGGCGTCGACGCGCCGCTCCCAACGGGCCTTGGCCTCGGTGTACTCGGCCACGTACGCGGGGTCCGTACGGTGTCCGGCCAGAGCTGCGGTGAGGGCGTCGAGGGCGGTGCGGGCGTCGGCGACGAGGGGGAGCGCGGCGAGCTTGTGGGCGTCGAAGCCGGTGAGGTTGACGTTGAGGAAGCGGACGCCGGGGTTCTCGAAGAGGGTCGCGGACGCGGTGGTGAAGTCGGTGTACCGGGTGCCGATGCCGATGACGAGGTCGGCGGTGCGGGCGAGGTCGTCGGCGGTGGCGGTCCCGGTGTGGCCGATGCCGCCGACGTCAGCGGGGTGGTCGTGGCGCAGCGAGCCCTTGCCCGCCTGGGTGGCGGCGACGGGGATGCCGGTGGCGGCGGCGAACGCGGCGAGGGCGTCCTCGGCGGCGCTGTGGTGGACCCCGCCGCCCGCGACGACCAGGGGGCGGCGTGCGGCGCGCACGGCCCGTACCGCACGGTCGAGCTCGTACGGGTCGGGGGCGGGGCGGCGTACGTGCCAGACGCGGTCCGCGAAGAACTCCGCCGGCCAGTCGTACGCCTCGGCCTGGACGTCCTGAGGCAGCGCGAGGGTGACCGCGCCGGTCTCCGCCGGGTCGGCGAGGACCCGCATGGCGTGCAGCGCGGCCGGGATCAGGGCCTCGGGGCGGGTGATCCGGTCGAAGTAGCGGGAGACCGGGCGGAGGCAGTCGTTGACGGAGACGTCGCCCGCGTACGTCACCTCCAGCTGCTGGAGTACGGGGTCGGCGGGGCGGGTCGCGAAGGTGTCGCCGGGCAGCAGCAGGACGGGGAGGTGGTTGACGGTGGCGAGGGCGGCGCCGGTGACGAGGTTGGTGGCGCCGGGGCCGATGGACGTGGTGACGGCCTGGGCGGACAGCCGGCCCGACTGGCGGGCGTAGCCGACGGCCGCGTGGACCATGGCCTGTTCGTTGCGGCCCTGGAGGTACGGCATGGCGGGACCGGTCTCCAGGAGCGCCTGGCCGATGCCCGCGACGTTGCCGTGGCCGAAGATGCCCCAGGTGGCGGCGATCAGCCGGTGGCGCTCGCCGTCGCGTTCGGCGTACTGGTTCGCGAGGAAGGCGACGAGCGCCTGGGCGGTGGTGAGGCGGCGGGTGCCGGGGGTCCCGGGCGTGGCTGTCATGCGTGGTCCTCCGGTCCGTGGAGCGGCAGCCGGGGGTCGACCGGCTGGGACGGCCAGGTGTCCCGCACCCATCGGTGGTCGGGGTGGTCGCGGATGAGCCACTCCCGCTTCTCGCCGGGGCCCGCCATGACGTTGAGGTAGTACAGGGTGCGGCCGGGCTGGGCGATGGACGGGCCGTGCCAGCCGTCCGGGATGAGGACCGCGTCGCCGCTGCGGACCTCGGCCAGCACGTCCGTACCGCCGGGGCGGGAGGGGAAGACCCGGTGGTAGCCGAGGCCGCCGTCCTCGACCTCGAAGTAGTAGATCTCCTCCAGGACGGATTCCTCGCCGGGGTGGTGCTCGTCGTGTTTGTGCGGCGGGTAGGAGGACCAGTTGCCGCCGGGCGTGAGGACTTCCACGGCGATGAGCCGGTCGCAGTCGAAGGCGTCGGCGGCGGCGAAGTTGTGGACCTGGCGGGAGCAGTCGCCGGCGCCGCGCAGTTCCACGCGTACCTCCGGCGCGGGGCCGTAGCGAGCGGGGAGTCGTCGCTCGCACTTCGCTCCTGCCAGGGCGAAGCGGCCGCCTGCGCCGGAGGCGATCTGTGCGTGGGCGTCGCGCGGTACATAGGCGAAGTCGGAAACGCCGCTGAACACGCCCCTACGGCCCAGCAGTTCAAAGATCTCATCTGAGGTGTGCACCGTACAGCTGCCGGTCAACGGCAGTACGATCCACTCGCTCTCCCCGGTGACAAGTGTGTGAACTCCTCCCGGTTCCAGCTCCAGCACCCGGAGGCCGGACCGCTCCCAGCCGGCCTGGTCCGGGCCGATGTCGAGGGCGTAGGGGCCGTGCGCGGTGCTGCCCGCCGGGAGGTGGTACGCCGGTTCGTCTCGCATGCTCATGCCCTTTCGCGGGGTGCGGTCGTAAGGGCTGCCTCGACCTCGTGCGGGAACGGCATGGCGGAGGAGCAGGCGAGCCGGGCGGCGACGATGGCGCCCGCGGCGTTGGCGTAACGCATGGTGTGCGCGATGTCCCAGCCGCCGAGCAGCCCGTGGCAGAGGGCGCCGCCGAACGCGTCGCCCGCGCCGAGGCCGTTGACCACGTCGACGGGGAGCGGCGGCACATCGGCGACGGTCCCGTCCCGGTGGACGGCGAGGACGCCCGCGGGGCCCTGCTTGACGACCGCCAGCTCGACGCCGGCCGCGATGAGGGCGCGGGCCGCCGCGTACGGTTCGCGCTCGCCGGTGGCGATCTCGCACTCGGCGAGGTTGCCGACGGCGACCGTCGCGTACGCCAGGGCCTCGCGGTAACGGGCGGACGGGTTCGGCCCGGAGGAGCCGTTCCCCTCGTCGGACGGCCAGAACATCGGGCGCCAGTCGAGGTCGAAGACGGTAATGCCGGAGCGGTCGCGGGCGCGGAGCGCGGCGAGTGTCGCCGTACGGCTCGGCTCGGCGCACAGGCCGGTGCCGGTCATCCAGAACACCCGGGCGGCCCGGACCGCTTCGAGGTCCAGTTCGGAGGCGTGAATCTCCAGGTCGGGGGCCTTGGGCTGCCGGTAGAAGTACAGGGGGAAGTCGTCGGGCGGGAAGACCTCGCAGAAGGTGACCGGGGTCGGGTAGGCGGCGACGGGCGTCACCCACCGGTCGTCGACCCCGAACTCCCGGAGCTGCTCGCGCAGATAGTCGCCGAAGGGGTCCGCGCCGGTCCGGGTGACCACGGCGGTGCGCCGGCCGAGGCGGGCGGCGGCGACGGCCACGTTGGACGGGGAGCCGCCGAGGAACTTCCCGAAGGTGTCGACCCGGGCCAGCGGCACTCCCGTCCGCAGGGGGTAGAGGTCCACCCCGATCCGCCCCATGGTGATGACGTCGTACGGCTGCTCAGGCATGCAACATCCCTTCGGCTGGGCACCTGTACCTGGATCATCTCCGCTTGGTTCATCGTCAATCATTTGTACGGACGTACTGACTAATTCTGGGGACCGATCCGTCTCCCGGATTGCACCACGGACCGGGCTCCTGGGGCCGGACCTGGGCGCATGTCGGCGGCATAGCGCCACTCACCCCTCGTGGGGTTCGACGGCCGCCGGCAGTGACGTGAGGCCGGTGCGGGCTGTTGTCCTCGGTGAGACCGGGCCCCCGGGCCCGCCCCCCGCACTCACCGAGGAGCGACCTCCATGTCCCGCGCCCGCTTGTCCCCGCGCCGATCCGCCGGCACCTCGGCCCTGGCCACCGGGCTCCTGGCCGCCGTCACGCTGGCCGCCGCCGTGGCCGTGGCCCCGGGGGCCGCCGCCGACGCCGACGCTCAGAACGTGCCCCCGGCCGGCTCCAGCCCGGTGTGCGCCTTCTACGACGGGGACGGGCTGACCGTCTTCGGCGACCAGGGCGACCGCGCCTTCCAGGTGCAGTGCATGCTGGCCAACCGGCGCTACCTGCCGTGGGACGCGGTGGACGGGACGTTCGGCCTGCGGACCCTGGACGCCGTCCGGCGCTTCCAGGCCGACCACCCGCCCCTGCTCGGCACCGGCCTGGTCGACGCGGACACCTGGGCCGCGCTCTGGCGCGGGGACGTCCCGGTCGACGGCGCGGTCGACGGCGCGGCGTAAGGGCTGCGGGGGCGGTCCCGCCGCCCCCGCCCGGACGCCCCCGTCCGGCTCACGCCCTGCTGGGCACCCGCTCCGGTATGGACTCGGCCGCCTCCGGCCGCCCCGCGTCACCCTCGCTCAGGCCGAACCGCCGGTGGAACCTCCGCAGCGGTGCCGGCGCCCACCAGCTCGCCCGGCCCATCAGCTTCATCACCGTCGGAACGAGCAGGCTGCGGACCACCATCGCGTCCATCAGCACGGCGAGCGCGATGCCGAGGCCGAGCATCTTGGTGTTGGTCACCCGCGAGGTGCCGATGGCGACCATCACGACCGCCAGGATCACGGCCGCCGCGGTGATCAGCCCGCCGGTACGCCGCAGTCCGAAGGAGACCGCCTGCTCGTGGTCGCCGGTGCGGTCGTACTCCTCCTTGATCCGGGAGAGCAGGAACACGCCGTAGTCCATGGAGAGTCCGAAGGCGACGCAGAACATGAGCACCGGCAGCGTCGTCTCTATGTCCCCCGTGCTGGTGAAGGCGAGCGGCCCGGACAGGTGGCCGTCCTGGAAGACCCAGACGACGGCCCCGAACATCGCGGTCAGACTCAGGGCGTTGAGCACGACGGCCTGGACGGGTATCAGGACGCTTCCGGTCAGCAGGAACACCAGCAGCAGCGTCACCACGGCGATGATGCCCAGTGCCCACGGCAGCCGGTCGCCGATGGCGGACTTGGAGTCCACCAGGACCGCGGCCGCCCCCGTCACCGAGGTGTCGAACGGGGCGGACTCGGCGCGCACCTCCTTCACCAGCCGCTGGGCCTCCTCCCCCACCGGCTCGCCCTTGCCCAGCACGCTGAAGTAGGCGGTCCGCCCCTCCGTGACCGGGCCGTCGACGCGGAGGACTCCGGGAAGCGCGGTGAGCCGGCCGCGGTACTCGGCGTACTGGGCGGGGGTCGCCTCGCCCTCGGCCAGGATGTCGAGGCTCCCGCCGGGGCTGCCGGGGAAGCCGTCCCGCAGGTGCTGCTGCACCACGCGGGATTCGGCGGAGGCGGGCAGCTGCCGGTCGTCCGCCGTACCGAACTTCACGCCCAGGAAGGGCAGTCCGAGGAGTACGAGCCCGACGCTCGTGACCACCGCGAACACCGGCGCCCTGCGCATCACCAGAGAGGTGAACCGGGCCCAGCCCGCGCCGGCCTCCCCCTGCGGCTGCGCGCGCCCCCGCCGCAGCAGCTTCCGGAGGTCCAAGGAGTTGATCCGGGGGCCGAGGAGCATGAGCGCGGCCGGCAGGAGGATCAGCGCGGACGCGGCGGCGAGGAGCACCACGGCGATCCCCGCGTAGGCGAAGGAGCGCAGGAAGTACTGCGGGAAGACCAGCATCGCGGCGAGCGACACCGCGACGGTCAGCGCGGAGAACAGCACGGTCCGGCCCGCCGTGCGCAGCGTCGTCCCGATGGCCGTGCGGGTCGGGGCGCCGGCCGCCAGCTCCTCGCGGAACCGGCGCACGATGAACAGGGCGTAGTCGATGGCGAGTCCGAGCCCGAGTGCGGTGGTGAGGTTCTGAGCGAAGACGGAGACGTCGGTGAACTCGGTGATCCCGCGCAGCACCGCGTTGGTCCCCAGGATGGCGACGATGCCCACCCCCAGGGGCAGCAGGGCGGCGATCGCGCTTCCGAAGACCA
Source organism: Streptomyces sp. NPDC016469 (assembly GCF_040632905.1). Taxonomy (NCBI): domain Bacteria; kingdom Bacillati; phylum Actinomycetota; class Actinomycetes; order Kitasatosporales; family Streptomycetaceae; genus Streptomyces; species Streptomyces sp. NPDC016469. The sequence goes on along the minus strand of NZ_JBEYCQ010000009.1, from coordinate 204,900 downwards.
TGACGAGCAGCACCAGTGTCACCGGCAGGGCGATCATCTCGGCCCTCAGCAGGTCCTCCTGGATGATCGTCTGCATCTCGTGCCGCACGGCGACCGGACCGCCGACCGAGACGCGCACCGGTCCGTGCTCGCCCCGGTAGGCCGGGGCAATCCGGTCCAGCACCTCGCCCGATGCCTTGTCGTCGCCTTCGATGCGGGCGGCGATCAGCGCCACCTTGCCGTTCTCCGCGCGCAGCGCCGGGGCCTTGTCCTGCCAGTAGGAGCGGACGCCCACAACATCCGCCTCCCCGGCCAGCCGCTTCGCCAGGCGCGCCGCCTCGGCGGCCACGGCCGGCTCGTCGACGGAGGCGCCGCCGCTGTCGACGAGCAGCAGCAGGTTCGGCTGGGAGGCGGGGAACTCGCGTTCCAGCGCCTGCGTGGCATAGGTCGACTCGGCGTCCGGGGCCTCCCAGCCACCGCTGCCCATCCGGTCGGCGACCCCGCTGCCCGCGAGGACGGCGAGCGCGGTGATCAGCAGAGCCGCCAGCAGCGAGAGGCGGGGACGCGCGGTGACGAAGCGCGTCCAGCCTCCCAGGCGCTGCGGGCCGTTGACTTCGGGCATGGTGCGATGTCCCCTTTTCCCCCGGATCCGGGCGCGCGGGGCGGCAGCACGAGGCAGCCGCACAGGGCAGCATGGATCAGTCATTGCCACCTACACTGGCAAACACGAGTCATCGCTCGCGTTTCTCAAGAATGCGAGCGACCACTCGTGTTTGTCAACCGCGCACGAAAGCTGGGGATTCACCGTGTCGCAGTCCAGAGCGGCGGGCGCCGGGGCCGCCGAAGACGCCGGGTCCACCGACAGGGCCGCCGCCCCCGCCCGGCCGCGCAGGCGGCAGGCCCGGGGCGAGGCCCGTATCGCGCAGTTGCTCAAGGCCGCCGCCAACGTGTTCTGCACGACCGGCTACACCGCGGCGAGCACCAACGCGATCGCGCGTGAGGCCGGGGTCTCCCCCGGCACGCTCTACCAGTTCTTCCCGAACAAGGAGGCCATCGCGGTCGAGCTCGGCGACCATCTCCTGACCCGCTGGCGGGAGACCTACGGGGCCGCCTTCCTGGCCGACCACCTGGAACTCCCCCTCGACCGGATGCTCGACGCCACCCTTGACCCGCTGATCGAGTTCAACTGCGCGAACCCCGCCTTCACGGTCCTGATGCACGGGCCCGAGATCCCCGGCATGCCCGCCAAGGAGCACGACGCCGTGCACGTCACGATGCTCAGCCGCGTCGAGACGATCCTCGCCGGATACCTGGCGGACAAGCAGCCCGCCGAGGTCGCCCGAATCGCCACGATGATCTTCAACATCTTCAAGTCCGGCCTGGACGTGATCATGGAGCACGAGGGCGACGAGCGGGAGGCGTACATCCGGGAGCTGAAGACGGTTCTCCACCGGTACCTCGAACCCATGATTCCCGGCGACACGGCACACGGGCCTCACTCGCGTCATACCCCCTAGGGGTATAAAGTGGGGACCGTGGAGGCGCACCGGTGTGCGTCCCTCCACCCCTGTGTGCCCGTCGAAGAGGAGAACACGATGACCGCCGAGACCCAGCTGCCCCAGGCGACCGGCTCCTGCTGCTCGCCCAGCGGTTCCTGCCACGACGGCGCGGGCGCGGACGCCGGGCAGTCCGGCGTGACCACCGTCTACCAGGTGACCGGCATGACCTGCGGCCACTGCGAGGGCGCCGTCTCCGAGGAGGTCTCCGCCATCGAGGGTGTCACCTCCGTGAAGGCCGTGGCGTCCACCGGGCAGGTGACGGTGGTCTCGCAGGGCCCGCTGGACGACGAGGCCGTACGCGCCGCCGTCGACGAGGCCGGTTACGAGCTCACCGGCCGCGCCTGACCGCCCCGGGAGCCATCACGTCCCGCACCACTCGCACCACCCCTTCGCCGCCGGGCCGGCCCGACCAGCAGATACTGGTGGGGTACGGCCCGGTCGGCGTTCCAGGAGCTCGGACATGCACAGCGCATCGGACACCCACAGCGCGACGGAGGCCGGCGCCCCGGCTGCGGAGCCTTCCCGGGCCGAGTTCATGATCGGCGGGATGACCTGCGCCTCGTGCGCGGCCCGCGTCGAGAAGAAGCTCAACCGGATGGACGGCGTCACGGCCAGCGTGAACTACGCCACGGAGAAGGCCCGCGTCAGCTATGACGGCGCCGCCGTCTCCGTAACGGACCTCGTCGCTACGGTGGAGAGGACCGGCTACACGGCGAAACCGGTGCCCGGGCCTGCCCCGCAGGCCCCCGAGCCCACGGCCGGCTCAGAGGCCACGCAGGCCACGCAACCTGCCGAGCCCGCCACCGCCGAAGCCCCGCAGCCCGCCGGGCCCTCCCGCCCGGAACCGGAACGGCCGCGCCCGACCCGACCGCAACCGGAACCCGAACCGGAAGCCCCGCCCCACCCGGGCGACGCCCCCGACTCCGCTCTCACCGCCCTCCGGCAGCGGCTCGTCGTCTCCGCCCTGCTCGCCGCCCCCGTGGTCGCCCTGGCGATGATCCCCGCCCTCCAGTTCGACTCCTGGCAGTGGCTGTCGCTCACCCTCGCCGCGCCCGTCGTGGTCTGGGGCGGGCTGCCCTTCCACCGGGCCGCCTGGACCAACCTGAGGCACGGCGCGGCGACCATGGACACCCTCGTGTCCGTCGGGACCCTCGCCGCCTTCGGCTGGTCGCTGTGGGCGCTGTTCCTCGGGGACGCAGGGATGCCCGGCATGCGGCACGGCTTCGACCTGACGGCCTCCCGGGCCGACGCCTCGACCACCATCTACCTGGAGGTCGCGGCGGGCGTCGTCACCTTCATCCTGCTGGGCCGCTACCTGGAAGCGAAGTCCAAGCGGAGGGCCGGGTCCGCGCTGCGGGCCCTGATGCACCTCGGCGCCAAGGACGTGACGGTCCTGCGCGACGGCACCGAGGTCCGCGTGCCCGTCGGCCGGCTCGTCGTGGGCGACCGGTTCACCGTCCGCCCCGGCGAGAAGATCGCCACGGACGGCACCGTGGTCGAGGGCACCTCGGCCGTCGACGCGTCCATGCTCACCGGCGAGTCCGTCCCCGTGGACGTGGGCGTCGGCGACCCGGTGACCGGCGCGACGCTCAACGCGAGCGGCCGCCTCGTCGTGGAGGCGACCCGTGTCGGCGCGGACACCCAGCTGGCCCGGATGGCGAAGCTGGTCGAGGACGCGCAGAACGGCAAGGCCGAGGTGCAGCGGCTCGCGGACCGGATCTCGGCGGTGTTCGTCCCGGTCGTCCTGCTGCTCGCCCTCGCCACCCTCATCGGATGGCTGCTGGCCACCGACGACGTGACGGCCGCGTTCACGGCGGCGGTGGCGGTCCTGATCATCGCCTGCCCGTGCGCACTCGGCCTCGCCACGCCCACCGCGCTCATGGTCGGCACCGGGCGCGGCGCCCAGCTCGGCATCCTGATCAAGGGCCCCGAGGTCCTGGAGTCCACCCGCCGGGTCGACACGATCGTCCTGGACAAGACGGGCACCGTCACCACGGGCCGGATGACCCTCCGGGCCGTCCACACCACCCCCGGAACCACCGAAAACGACGCCCTCCGCCTCGCCGGAGCCCTCGAACACGCCTCCGAACACCCCATCGCCCAAGCGGTCGCCACCGGAGCCGCCGAACGCACCGGCGCCCCCCTCCCCGCCGCCGAGGGCTTCACCAACGTCCCCGGACTCGGCGTCCGGGGCGTGGTCGACGGCCACACCGTCCTCGTCGGGCGCCCCAGGCTGCTCACCGAGGCCGGAATGCCCCTCCCCGACGCCCTGGCCGCCGCCGTCACGGACGCCGCCGCTCAAGGGCGTACGGCCGTCGCGGTCGCCTGGGACGGCGAGACGCGCGCGGTCCTGGAGGTCGCCGACGCGATCAAGGACACCAGCGCGGAGGCCGTCGCCGCGCTCCGTGAGCTCGGCCTCACGCCGATCCTGCTGACCGGCGACAACCGCGCCGTGGCGGAGTCCGTGGCCCGCGAGGCCGGGATCGAGGAGGTCCGCGCCGAGGTGCTGCCGGAGGAGAAGGCGCACGTCATCCGGGGTCTGCAGGCTCAGGGGCGGGTGGTCGCCATGGTGGGCGACGGGGTCAACGACGCCGCCGCGCTGGCCACCGCGGACCTGGGTCTGGCGATGGGAACCGGCACGGACGCCGCGATCGAGGCGAGCGACCTGACGCTGGTTCGTGGAGATCTCAAGGTGACAGCAGACGCCATCCGCCTCTCCCGGCGCACCCTCACCACCATCAGGGGCAACCTCTTCTGGGCATTCGGTTACAACGTGGCCGCCCTACCCCTTGCGGCATTTGGGCTGCTCAACCCTATGATTGCCGGAGCGGCGATGGCCTTCTCATCGGTCTTCGTCGTGACGAACAGCCTGCGCCTGCGGTCCTTCACGTAATTTCCACAATGAGATCCAGATCACATCGGTTTCAGGGTAACCATTCGATGGGTTCGTAAGTCTTAGAGTGCGATGCCAAGGATGTCTTGGGGGACGTCCTGCGGAGCATCTTGGGGGATGCTCCGGGCAAGAGTGGGCCGGGGCACGTACACCGGGGAGCTTTGAGCGGCCCTCCCGTCGGTACGTACCCCGGCAGACCACAGCGCAGTGAGCAGGACAAGCAGTACCGAGGCACAGCCCAGGAGCTACGGCTCCCACTGAACGCCCGGCCGGATCCCGTGGGGGGAATCCGCTCCGGGACATGGGAAGCGCCTCGCCGTCGGCCCGTGGGGGGATCGATGGCGAGGCGCTTCTCTCTTGCGCGGGAGCGCTCCCGGACCGGCGCGCGCGCCCGGCGTACACCCCACGCACCCCCCCCGGAACACCACACGCCCCCGCCCGCCGCGTCGCTCGGGGCGAGGGCGCGGCAGACGGGGGCGCGGGGATCCGGCGTCAGTCAGGGCCGGGTGATGCGGAGGAAGGCGTTCAGCGGCCCTCGACCGGGACGAAGTCGCGCAGGACCTCGCCGGTGTAGATCTGGCGCGGGCGGCCGATGCGGGAACCCGGCTCCTTGATCATCTCGTGCCACTGGGCGATCCAGCCGGGGAGCCGGCCGAGCGCGAAGAGCACGGTGAACATCTCGGTCGGGAAGCCCATCGCGCGGTAGATGAGGCCCGTGTAGAAGTCCACGTTCGGGTAGAGGTTGCGCGAGACGAAGTACTCGTCGGAGAGCGCGTGCTCCTCCAGCTTGAGCGCGATGTCCAGCAGCTCGTCGGACTTGCCGAGGGCGGACAGCACGTCGTGCGCGGCGGCCTTGATGATCTTGGCGCGCGGGTCGAAGGACTTGTACACCCGGTGGCCGAAGCCCATCAGGCGGACGCCGTCCTCCTTGTTCTTCACCTTGCGGATGAAGGAGTCGACGTCGCCGCCGTTGGCCTGGATGCCTTCCAGCATCTCCAGGACGGACTGGTTGGCGCCGCCGTGCAGGGGGCCCCAGAGCGCCGAGATGCCGGCGGAGATCGAGGCGAACATGTTCGCCTGCGAGGAGCCGACCAGGCGGACGGTGGAGGTCGAGCAGTTCTGCTCGTGGTCCGCGTGCAGGATGAGCAGCTTGTCGAGCGCCGAGACGACGACCGGGTCCAGCTCGTACTCCTGGGCGGGGACCGAGAAGGTCATGCGCAGGAAGTTCTCGACGTAGCCCAGGTCGTTGCGCGGGTAGACGAACGGGTGACCGATCGACTTCTTGTACGCGTACGCGGCGATGGTCGGGAGCTTGGCGAGCAGCCGGATGGTCGAGAGGTGGCGCTGCTCCTCGTCGAACGGGTTGTGGCTGTCCTGGTAGAACGTGGACAGCGCGCTGACGACCGAGGACAGCATGGCCATCGGGTGGGCGTCGCGGGGGAAGCCGTCGAAGAACCGCTTGACGTCCTCGTGCAGCAGCGTGTGCTGGGTGATCTCGTTCTTGAAGGTCGACAGCTCGTCGACCTTGGGAAGCTCACCGTTGATCAGCGTGTACGCGACCTCGAGGAAGGTCGAACGCTCCGCGAGCTGCTCGATCGGGTAGCCGCGGTAGCGCAGGATGCCCTGCTCGCCGTCGAGGTAGGTGATGGCCGATTTATAGGCAGCGGTGTTGCCGTATCCGCTGTCCAGCGTCACCAGGCCGGTGTTCGCCCGGAGCTTCCCGATGTCGAAGCCCTTGTCGCCGACGGTGCTGTCGATCACCGGGTAGGTGTACTCGCCATCGCCGTACCGCAGTACCACAGCGTTGTTGGTGTGCTCGCTCACGTCATCCCTCACCGACGTAGTGCCTCTTCTTCGAGGTTCCCTGACTGTCTCCACCCTCCCCCATTTGGCTCAGGAGAGTGCACTCGGGGTCGTCCATTGGACCTACTCGCGGCACTGAGTGCCGCGAACTTAGCCATCCTGCCCCCTTGACTGCGGTTCCGGAAGACCTCCGTGATGTTTCCCACCGATTTGATCGATCATTTTTACCGACGATCCTCCGTCGCCGCCTCCGCGGAGCCGGTGATCCAGCGCCGTACAGCGTCTGCCTGCGGAAACCGTGCGGACCGCCTGGCCGATCGCCTGCCGCGAGCCGACCAGGACGACGAGCTTCTTGGCTCTGGTCACGGCGGTGTAGAGCAGGTTGCGCTGGAGCATCATCCAGGCACTCTTCGTTACGGGGATGACCACGGCCGGGTACTCGCTGCCCTGGGAGCGGTGGATCGTCATGGCGTACGCGTGGGCGAGCTCGTCCAGCTCGTCGAAGTCGTAGCCGATCTCCTCGTCCTCGTCGGTGAGGACCGTCAGCCGCTGTTCGTCCAGGTCGAGGCCGGTGACGACGCCGACCGTGCCGTTGAAGACACCGTTCTCGCCCTTGTCGTAGTTGTTGCGGATCTGGGTGACCTTGTCCCCCACCCGGAACACCCGGCCGCCGAACCGCTTCTCGGGCACGTCCGGCCGGCCCGGGGTGATCGCCTGCTGGAGCAGACCGTTGAGATGTCCTGCCCCTGCCGGGCCCCGGTGCATGGGGGCGAGCACCTGGACGTCCCGGCGCGGGTTCAGCCCGAACTTGGCCGGAATACGGCGGGACGCGACGTCCACCGCGAGCACCCCGGCATCCTCCGTCTCGTCCTCCACGAAGAGGAAGAAGTCACTGAGCCCTTGAGTGAGCGGCGGTACGCCGGAATTGATGCGGTGCGCGTTGGTGACGACGCCCGACTGCTGGGCCTGGCGGAAAATCGTGGTCAGCCGGACCGCGGGCACGGGGCCGCCCTCGGCGAGGAGGTCCCGCAGCACCTCCCCCGCCCCCACCGACGGCAGTTGGTCCACATCGCCGACGAGCAGCAGGTGGGCACCCGGTGCCACCGCCTTCACGAGCTTGTTGGCGAGCAGGAGATCGAGCATCGACGCCTCGTCCACGACGACCAGATCGGCGTCGAGCGGGCGGTCCTTGTCGTACGCCGCGTCGCCGCCGGGCTTCAGTTCGAGGAGGCGGTGCACGGTGGAGGCTTCGGCCCCGGTCAGCTCGGACAGCCGCTTGGCGGCCCGCCCGGTCGGCGCGGCCAGCACCACCTTCGCCTTCTTGGCCCGGGCCAGCTCCACGATGGACCGGACGGTGAAGGACTTGCCGCAGCCGGGGCCGCCGGTGAGCACGGCGACCTTGCGGGTGAGCGCGAGCCGCACGGCGGCCTCCTGCTCGGGGGCCAGCGTGGCGCCGGTCCGGCCCCCGAGCCACTTCAGCGCCTTCTCCCAGTCCACGTCCGCGAAGGCCGGCATCCGCTCCTCCGGCGTCCGCAGCAGCCGCCGTACCTGCGCGGCGAGCGAGATCTCGGCCCGGTGGAACGGCACCAGATACACCGCCGTGACCGGCTCGCCGCCCTCGGGCGACGGCACCTTCTCCCGTACGACCCCCTCCGGCTCCTCGGCCAGTTCGGCCAGGCACTCGATGACGAGCCCGGTGTCCACCTGGAGCAGCTTGACCGCGTCCGCGATCAGCCGCTCCTCGGGCAGGAAGCAGTGCCCCTGGTCGGTGGACTGCGACAGCGCGTACTGCAGCCCGGCCTTGACCCGTTCCGGGCTGTCGTGCGGGATGCCGACGGCCTGGGCGATCTTGTCGGCGGTCAGGAAGCCGATGCCCCAGACGTCGGCGGCCAGCCGGTAGGGCTGGTTCTTCACGACGGAGATCGAGGCGTCCTCGTACTTCTTGTAGATCCGCACGGCGATGGACGTCGAGACGCCGACGCCCTGGAGGAAGACCATGACCTCCTTGATCGCCTTCTGCTCCTCCCACGCGGCGGCGATCATCTTCGTGCGCTTCGGGCCGAGCCCGGGGACCTCGACGAGCCGCTTCGGCTCCCGCTCGATGATGTCGAGCGTGTCGACCCCGAAGTGGGTGGTGATCCGGTCCGCCATGACCGGCCCGATGCCCTTGATCAGCCCGGAACCCAGGTAGCGCCGGATGCCCTGGATGGTGGCGGGGAGGACGGTCCGGTAGTTCTCCACGTGGAACTGCTTGCCGTACTGCGAGTGGGACCCCCAACGCCCCTCCATCCGCAAGGACTCCCCGGGCTGCGCCCCGAGCAACGCCCCGACGACGGTGAGCAGGTCGTTGCTCCCCCGCCCGGTGTCGACGCGGGCGACGGTGTACCCGTTCTCCTCGTTCGCGTACGTGATGCGTTCGAGCACGCCTTCGAGGACGGCCAGGTTGGGGGTGTGGGACGCGGTGGTGGCCATGGGGCGACGGTATCGGGCGGGTGCGACAGCGCGAGCATCAGCACGAGAAGGGACCGACTGGTACCATAAGCAGTACCAGTCGGTCGCAGTGGGAGAGGTCCGAGATGTCGATAACGGCAAGCGAAGCCCGGAAGCACCTTTTCCCGCTGATCGAGCAGGTCAACGAGGACCATGCCCCCGTGCACATCACCTCGCGCAAGGGCAACGCGGTCCTCATGTCCGAGCAGGACTTCACCTCGTGGCAGGAGACGATCTACCTGCTGCGCACCCCCGCCAACGCGCGTCGACTGCTCGACTCCATCGCGGAAGCCGAGGCGGGCGGGACGGAGTACCACGAACTGGCGGACGTGCCGGACGACGACGGCGAGGGCCGCGCGTGAAACTCGCGTTCACCACGCGCGGTTGGGACGACTACACCTTCTGGTCGGGGAGCGACCGGCGTATGACGCGTCGCATCAACCGGCTCATCACCGACGCGCTGCGCGATCCCTTCGACGGCATCGGGAAACCCGAACCTCTGCGTGGCGATCCGAGCGGCTACTGGTCGAGGCGCATCGATGACGAACACCGCTTGGTCTACAGAGCAACCGAGTCGGAACTCGTCGTCGTGCAGGCCCGATACCACTACACCTGACCTGGCGGCGGTCAGGAGGCCACCGCGGTCAATGAGCGGCTGTGCTTCGGGGTCTCGATCTCGTCGACGAGGGCGACCGCCAGGTCCGCGTAGGAGAGGAAGTCGGCGTCCGGCAACAGTGCGTTGCCGCCCGTCCGGTAGCGGCCGGTGCGGTCGGCCTCGTCGTCCAGGAAGACCGCCGGCGGGGCGAGCACCAGCCAGTCGACGGTTGTTTCGGCGGCGCGCAGTACGTCCAGTTCCGCCGCGTGGCCGAGCGAGAAGGTCCGGGCGTCCGCCGGGAATCCGGGGGTGTCGTGGAGCATCACGCCCGGCGCCGCCTCCAATGTCGTACCGATTCCGACGAGCACCAGCCGGGGCACGCCCGCCCGCTCCAGCCCGCCCAGCAGCGCGTGGGCCGCGCTCACGAAGAACTCGGCGGACGGCATGTCCCTCGGCGCCGCCGCCCCGATCGCCGCGTCGTGCCCCTCCGCCACCGCCGCCACACTCTCCGCGTCGGTCACGTCCCCTGGGACCACGTCCACCCCGGGTCCGCCGAGCCCCGGATACGCGGCGGGGTCCCGCACCACGGCCGTCACCCGGTGCCCCCGCTCCACGGCCTCCCCGACCGCCCGCCGCCCCGCGCGTCCACCGGCTCCGAACACGACGATCCTGCCCATGGGTTGTCCCCTCGCCAGGGCCCGCGTCGTCCGTGGGCCGTTGCCGCGACGCTAGACCGGCGCCCCATGGTTTCCGCAACGATAGTTACGTACGCTCGACGGCGTGAGCCAACCCCTTGATGCCGACATGTTCACCGCCTGCGACCACACCGAATCGCCGTTCCGCCTGGGCGGCAAGTGGACCGCGAAGATCGTCCGGTGCCTGGAGGAGGGCCCCCGGCGCTTCTCCGAACTCGCGGTCCCCCTGCGCGGCATCACCCCGAAGGTCCTCACCGAGACCCTCCGCTCCATGGAACGGGACGGCCTGGTCACCCGTACCGTCGGCGACGGCATCCCGCCCCGCGTCGACTACGCGCTCACCCCGCTCGGCCGCTCGGTGCTCGCCCCCATGGCGGCCTGCTGCGCCTGGGCCGCCGCGCATCTGCCGGAGGTGGAGGGCGCCCGCGAGGCGTATGAGCACCTGGCGGGCTCAGACGCCTGAGCCGCAGCGCCCGCCCCGGGACCCGCACCGCACAGGCGGGCCCCGGGCGAACCGCACTCAGCAGGCGTGTTCCGCGTACCGGGCCGCCACCTCCGCCAGGACCTCCGCGCCGTCCCTCGCCCACAGCGCCTCGTTGAAGATCTCCACCTCGATCGGGCCGTCGAAGCCCGCCGTCTCCACCGCCTCGCGGAAGAAGCGGAAGTCGACGCTGCCGTCGCCGAGTTGGCCCCGGCCCAGCAGGACGCCCGCCGGGAGCGGGGTGATCCAGTCCGCGAGCTGGAAGGAGTGGATGCGGCCGGACGCGCCGGCCCGTGCGATCTGGGCGGGGGCCTGGTCGTCCCACCAGAGGTGGTACGTGTCCACGACCACGCCCACCTGGTCGGCCGGGAAGCGCTCGGCCAGGTCCAGGGCCTGGGAGAGCGTCGAGACCACGCAGCGGTCCGAGGCGAACATGGGGTGCAGGGGCTCGATGGCCAGGCGCACCCCGCGTTCGGCGGCGTACGGGGCCAGCTCGGCCAGGGCGTCCGCGATGCGTTCGCGGGCCGCGTACAGGTCCTTGCTGCCCTCCGGCAGGCCGCCCGAGACGAGGACCAGGGTGTCCGTGCCCACGCCCGCCGCCTCGTCCAGCGCGGCGCGGTTGTCGTCCAGGGCGCGGGCGCGCCCGGCCGGGTCCGTGGCGGTGAGGAAGCCGCCCCGGCACAGGCTGGTGACCGTCAGGCCGTGGTCGGAGAGCAGGCGGGCGGTCGCCTCGACCCCGTACGACTGCACCGGGGCCCGCCACAGGCCGACCTTGTCGATGCCCGCCTTCGCGCAGCCCTCGGCCAGCTCCGGCAGCGACCACTGCTTGATGGTCTCCTGGTTGACGGAGAGACGGCCGTCGCTCATCGGGTGCCTCCGTTGACCGTGAGGAGCGCGCGCATCCGGGACTCCGCGAGGTCCGGGTCCGGGAACAGGCCCAGCTCGTCCGCGAGTCGGTACGCCTTCGCCAGGTGCGGGAGCGAGCGGGCCGACTGCAGGCCGCCCACCATCGTGAAGTGGTCCTGGTGGCCGGCCAGCCAGGCCAGGAAGACGACGCCCGTCTTGTAGAAGCGCGTCGGTGCCTGGAACAGGTGCCGGGACAACTCGACCGTGGGGTCGAGCAATTCGCGGAAGCCCTTTGTGTCACCCGTGTCCAGCACCCGTACCGCGTGCGCGGCCAGCGGGCCCAGCGGGTCGAAGATGCCGAGCAGCGCGTGGCTGAAGCCCCGGTCGTCGCCCGCGATCAGCTCCGGGTAGTTGAAGTCGTCGCCGGTGTAGCAGCGGACCCCGCCCGGCAGGCGGCGGCGGACGTCGATCTCGCGGTCCGCGTCGAGCAGGGACATCTTGATGCCGTCGACCTTGTCCGGGTGCTCCGCGATGACCTGGAGGAAGGTGTCGGTGGCCCGGTCCAGGTCGGTGGAGCCCCAGTAGCCGTCGAGCGCCGGGTCGAACATCGGGCCCAGCCAGTGCAGGACGACCGGTTCGGTGGCCTGGCGCAGCAGATGGGCGTACGTCTCCAGGTAGTCCTGGGGGCCCTTCGCCGCGGCGGCGAGCGCGCGGGAGGCCATCAGGATCGCCTGGGCGCCGCTCTCCTCGACCACGGCGAGCTGTTCCTCGTACGCCGCACGCACCTCGGCGAGCGTCGCCGGGCCCGGCGGCAGCTGGTCCGTGCCGACACCGCAGGCGATGCGGCCGCCGACCGACTTGGCCTCGGCGGCCGAGCGGCGGATCAGCTCCTCGGCGCCCGCCCAGTCCAGGCCCATGCCGCGCTGCGCAGTGTCCATGGCCTCGGCCACGCCCAGGCCGTGCGACCAGAGGTGGCGGCGGAAGGCGAGGGTGGCATCCCAGTCGACGGCGGCCGGGGAGTCCGGCGTGACGTCGGCGTACGGGTCGGCCACGACGTGCGCGGCGGAGAAGACCGTACGGGAGGCGAGCGGCGCCCCCGTGGGGGCGAGGTCCAGCGGGGTGGCCCGGGGTTCGTACGGGCCCTGCGGGAGATGGATGGTCACGGCGACGGCTCCAGGGGGCCGAGGGGGAGGCGGCGGCTCACAGGGACAGCTCCGGGACGTCCAGGCGGCGGCCCTCCGCGTGGGACTTCAGGCCCAGCTCCGCGAGCTGTACGCCACGGGCGCCCGCCATGAGGTCCCAGGTGTAGGGCTCGTCCAGCACGATGTGGCGGAGGAACAGCTCCCACTGGGCCTTGAAGCCGTTGTCGAAGACCGCGTTGTCCGGGACCTCCTGCCACTGGTCGCGGAAGGACTCGGTGACCGGCAGGTCCGGGTTCCAGACCGGCTTCGGGGTGGCCGAGCGGTGCTGGACCCGGCAGTTGCGCAGGCCCGCGACGGCGGAGCCGTGGGTGCCGTCCACCTGGAACTCGACCAGCTCGTCGCGGTTGACCCGGACCGCCCAGGAGGAGTTGATCTGGGCGACCGCGCCGCCCTCCAGCTGGAAGATGCCGTAGGCGGCGTCGTCGGCGGTCGCCGCGTACGGCTCGCCGCGCTCGTCCCGGCGCTCCGGGATGTGGGTCTGGACGTGCGCCTGGACCGTGGTGACCCGGCCGAACAGCTCGTGCAGCACGTACTCCCAGTGCGGGAACATGTCCACGACGATGCCGCCGCCGTCCTCGGCGCGGTAGTTCCAGGACGGGCGCTGGGCCTCCTGCCAGTCGCCCTCGAAGACCCAGTAGCCGAACTCGCCGCGCACGGACAGGATCTCGCCGAAGAAGCCGCCGTCGATGAGGCGCTTCAGCTTCAGCAGGCCCGGCAGGAAGATCTTGTCCTGGACGACGCCGTGCTTGATGCCGGCCTCCTGGGCCAGGCGGGCGAGGTCGAGGGCGCCCTCGACGTCCGTGGCGGTGGGCTTCTCGGTGTAGATGTGCTTGCCGGCGGCGACGGCCTTCTTGATCGCCTCGACCCGGGCCTGGGTGACCTGGGCGTCGAAGTAGATGTCGACGGTGTCGTCCGCGAGGACCGCGTCCAGGTCGGTCGACCACTCGGTCAGACCGTGGCGGGCGGCCAGCTCCTCCAGGGCGTGGGCGCGGCGGCCGACGAGGATCGGTTCGGGCCACAGCACATCGCCGTCGCCGAGGTCGAGGCCGCCCTGCTCGCGGATCGCGAGGATCGAGCGCACCAGGTGCTGCCGGTATCCCATGCGTCCCGTCACGCCGTTCATGGCGATGCGCACTGTCCTGCGTGTCACGAAAGTTCCCTCCGTACAGCCGTAGCAAGCGCTTTCTATGCGGGATGACGCTAGCCTGCCGACAGCGGCCCGGACAAGAGGGGCCCGTCAATCGGTCACAGGCCACGGAGGAAAGCGATGACAGTCACCCTGGCGGACGTGGCGGCCCGCGCCCGGGTGTCCCCGGCCACCGTCTCCCGTGTACTGAACGGCAATTACCCGGTGGCGGCGTCCACCCGGGAACGGGTCCTGCGCGCGGTGGACGACCTGGACTACGTGCTGAACGGGCAGGCCAGCGCCCTGGCGGCGGCCACCTCCGACCTGGTCGGCGTCCTCGTCAACGACATAGCTGACCCCTTCTTCGGGATCATGGCGGGCGCCGCGCAGACCGAGATCGGCGGGCCCGGCGACGGGTCCGGGCGGGCGGGTGGCGAGAAACTGGCGGTCGTCTGCAACACCGGGGGCTCCCCCGCCCGCGAGCTGACCTACCTCACCCTGCTCCAGCGCCAGCGCGCCGCCGCCGTCGTCCTCACCGGGGGCGCGGTGGAGGACCCGGAGCACCAGGCGGCGATGGCCGCGAAGCTCGCCAAGCTGGCGGAGGCGGGGACCCGGGTCGTGCTGTGCGGGCGGCCCCCGCTGCCGGACGGGGCGTCCGTGGTGGCCGCGCTCGCCTTCGACAACCAGGGCGGCGCCCGGCGCCTCACCACTCACCTGCTCTCCCTGGGCCACCGCCGGATCGGTTATGTCGCGGGCCCGCTGGAGCGGACCACCACCCGCCACCGCCTGGCCGGTCACCGGGAGGCGATGCGCGCGGCGGGGGCGGCCGGGGACGAGGACCGGCTGACCGTGCACGGCTCGTACGACCGGGGCTCCGGCTACGACGCCACGGTCGAACTCCTGCGCCGCGAACCGGAGATCACGGCGGTCGTCGCCGCGAACGACACCGTGGCGCTCGGTGCGGCGGCGGCGATCCGCGACCGGGGACTGCGCATCCCCGAGGACATCTCGGTGGCCGGCTTCGACGACCTGCCGTTCTCGGTGGACGTGGTCCCGGCCCTGACGACCGTGCGGCTGCCGCTCGTGGAGGCGGGGGCGCGGGCGGGGCGGCTGGCCATGGGCAAGGAGGACCCGCCGCCCGGCGGCATCGCGCTGATCCCGGCCGAGCTGATGGTGCGCGGCTCGACGGCGGCGCCCCGGGGGTGAGCCGCACGGGGTGGGGTACGTGTCAGGGCGCCCGCCTCTCGTAGGGTGCGGCCGCACGGAACGACGGAAGGAACACGCACGTGAAGCTCGCTTTCTCCACCCTCGGGGTGCCGGGGCTGCCCATCGCCGACGTCGTCCGGCTGGCCGCCGAGAACGGCTACCAGGGGGTGGAGCTGCGCGCCGAGCCCGAGGAGCCGGTGCACCTGGGCCTCGGGCAGTCCGAACGCGCTTCGGTGGTGGCCGAGTTCGAGCGCGGCGGGGTCGAGGTCCTGGGCGTGGCCGGGTACGCGAAGGTCGCCGCCGAGGGATACGACCAGCCGGTCCTGGACGAGCTGGCCGCGCTGACCGAGCTGGCCCGGGACCTGGGCGCTCCGTACGTCCGGGTGTTCCCCGGCGGCGGTGACCAGGACCCGTCGGAGGCCGACGAGATCGCCGCGCGGCGACTGGGCGCCGCCGCCCCGTACGCCGCCGACCTGGGCGTACGCATCCTGCTGGAGACCCATGACTCGCACCGGGCGGGGGCCGATGTGGCCCGGGTGGCCGGCACGGTGGGGCACAAGAGCATCGGTGCGCTGTGGGACGTCATGCACACCTGGCTGGCGGGCGAGGAGCCGGTGGCCAGTCACGCGGTGCTGGCCCCGCACCTCGGCTACGTACAGGTGAAGGACATCGCGTCGGCCGACGACACCACGCCGCTCGCCCTCGGGGCCGGGGTGCTGCCGCTGCGGGCGTGCCTGGACACGCTGGACCCGGACGGCTGGGTCTGCTGGGAGTACGAGAAGCGCTGGTACCCGGGGGCGGCGGAGCTGCCGGGGCTGCTGGGCGCGGGGCGCGAGCACCTGCTGCGGCTGGGCGCGCCCAAGCAGTAAGCGGTATCGGGCGGGCGGCGGTCCGCGGGGCGGACGGGTGCGGGAGGGCTGCGGCGGGCGAGGGCGTCCGGGACGCGCTCAAAACAGCCCGCACCCTTGACCGGAAGTTATTTTCTGGATATCCGTGCTCCTTGGAAGTTTCTTTCACCCCCTCGTCACCGAGAACGGCCGAAGGAGCTCACGTGCACCACCGCACCTCCAGACGCACCCTCCTCACCGCCACCGCCGCCACCGCCGTCGCGGCGGCAGCGGGCATGGCGACCGCCCCCGGGGCCCTCGCCTCCCAGGGCTCCGCGCACAGCAGTCACACCTCCGCCGCCACGACCCGGCGGCTGAAGCGGCTCATCTCCCGGATGAGCCTGGAGGAGAAGGTCGGCCAGCTCTTCGTCATGCGGGTCTACGGGCACTCCGCCACCGACCCCGACCAGGCCGACATCGACGCCAACCTCGCCGAGATCGGGGTGCGTACGGCCGCTGAGATGATCGCCAAGTACCACGTCGGCGGGATCATCTACTTCGCCTGGGCCCACAACACCCGCGACCCGCACCAGATCGCGGAGCTCTCCAACGGCATCCAGCGCGCGGGCCTCGCGGGCCCGTCCGGCCTGCCGCTCCTCATCTCCACCGACCAGGAGCACGGCATCGTCTGCCGCGTCGGCGAACCGGCCACGCTGATGCCGGGCGCGATGGCGCTGGGCGCGGGCGGCTCGCGCTCCGACGCCCGCAGGGCCGGGCAGATCGCGGGCGCCGAGCTGGCGGCGATCGGCATCAACCAGAATTACGCGCCGGACGCCGACGTCAACGTGAACCCGGCCAACCCGGTCATCGGCGTCCGCTCCTTCGGCTCGGACCCGCAGTCCGTGGCGGGCATGGTGGCCGCGCAGGTGAAGGGGTATCAGAGCGCCGGGATCGCCTCCACGGCCAAGCACTTCCCGGGCCACGGCGACACGAGCACCGACAGCCACACGGGCCTGCCGGTCATCGGCCACACCCGGGAGCAGTGGGCGGAGCTGGACGCGCCCCCGTTCCGGGCGGCCATCGCGGCGGGCATCGACTCGATCATGACCGCGCACATCGTGGTGCCCGCGCTCGACCCGGCCGAGGACCCGGCGACCCTCTCGAAGCCGATCCTCACCGGCATCCTGCGCGAGGAGCTGGGCTACGACGGGGTCGTGGTCACCGACTCGCTCGGCATGCAGGGCGTGCGCACGAAGTACGGGGACGAGCGGGTGCCGGTGCTCGCGCTCCGGGCCGGGGTGGACCAGCTGCTCAACCCGCCGAGCCTGGACGTCTCGTGGAACGCGCTGCTGGCGGCCGTGAAGAGCGGTGAGGTCAGCGAGGCCCGGCTCGACGAATCGATCCTGCGCATCCTGCGCCTGAAGACGAAGCTGGGGCTCTTCGACCAGCCGTTCGTCTCCGGGCACGGGGTGGACCGTACGGTCGGCACCCGGGCGCACCTGGCCGCCGCCGACCGGATCGCCGAGCGCACGACGACCCTGCTGGCCAACGAGGGCCGGCTGCTGCCGCTGTCGCGCCGCTCGCACCGGAACCTGCTGGTGGTGGGGGCCGACCCGGCCTCGCCCTCCGGCACCACGGGCCCGCCGACGACGACGCTGGCCGGGGCGTTCAACGAGCTGGGCTTCGCCGCGACCGCGCTGTCCACCGGGACCGCGCCGGCCAAGGCGGCCATCGACGCGGCAGTGGCGGCGGCACAGGGCAAGGACGCGGTGGTCGTGGGGACGTACAACGTCTCGGCGACCAGCTCGCAGCGCACCCTGGTCACCGCGCTGGCCGCGACGGGCGTCCCGGTGATCACGATCGCCATCCGCAATCCGTACGACATCGCGCAACTGGCGGGGACCGGGCACAGGGCGCACCTGGCCGCGTACTCCTGGACCGATGCCGAACTGCGCGCGGCGGCCCGGGTGATCGCGGGCCGGGTCCGGCCGGAGGGGAAGCTGCCGGTGCCGGTGCAGCGGGCGGACGATCCGTCGAAGGTGCTGTACCCGGTGGGGTACGGGCTGACGTACTGACCCGGGTCCCGCCCCGGCGGCCGCGTCACCACGGCTGCCGGGGCGGGTTCACCTCACGGGCGCCGGACGCCGAGGCGGTGGTCGGTCGTCAGGTCCTTGTTGTCGAGCCGCGCGTCGAACTTCGCGAGCGGCTTCGCCTTGGACTCGTCCTGCTGTACGGCGGCCGGAGCGACGCCCGCCCAGCGCAGGATCGCGGCCGTGGCCGTGGCGTTCTCCGAGGGCACCAGACCGGCGACGTTCGAGCCGTGGTTCCCGCCGGGCACGGTGAACACGTAGCTGTCACGGGCGCCGGCTCCGAGCCGGAACCGCTCCGCGCCCCACGGGTCGTTCTCGCCGTAGACGTACAGCATGTGCGTGGCGTGGTGCTTCACCCAGGTGTCGACGTCGCGCATCACGGACGGCTGGAACCTCATCGGGATGGAGCGCGGCACGAAGTTGCGCGGCGGCTGGTAGCCGTAGCGGCTCAGCTCGCCCAGCCAGGGCTGCTTGATGTCGGGCGAACCGAGCTGGGTGCCCGCCTGGTAGTAGTACGGCGTGTAGTTGGCCAGGCCCTGGTCGGCGTAGGCGGAGAAGCCGGAGATCGAGTCGACCGAGTCCCAGATCTCCTGGTCGGTGGCCTTCTTCGCGTCGGCCGGGAGGGTGTCGCAGTCGGCGAGCAGGCTGTACTGCCAGAACGCCCACACGTAGTCCATGACGACGGCCTCGTACGCCTTGTCCAGCGAGCCGACGGTGTCGAAGGTGTAGCCGTTGTCTGCGGCGTACCGGGCGTACTTCTCCTCCAGCGGCGCGCGGCGCACCAGTGCCTCGCGCTGTACGCCCCCGAGCTTGTCGCGGCACTCCTCGGTGCCGACGCGGGCGAAGAACCGGTCGTACGCCGAGTCCTCCTTGTTCACCACGTCGTTGGGGGCGACATAGGCGACGACGCCGTCCATGTCCTTCGGGTAGAAGCGCTCGTAGTACGTGGCGGTCATGCCGCCCTTGGAGCCGCCGGTGGTCAGCCAGTTCCGGGAGTAGATCCGCTTGAGCGCAGTGAAGACGCGGTGCTGGTCGCTGGCCGCCTGCCAGATGTCGAGCTTGGACCAGTCGGCGGGCGAGGGGCGCGACGGGGTGAAGTACCGGTACTCCAGCGAGACCTGGTTGCCGTCGATGATCCGGGTGGGCTCGGAGCGGCTGGGGTTGGTCGAGACGTTGTAGCCGCCGGTGTAGAAGACCGTGGGGCGGGAGGTGTCCTTGTGCAGCAGGGTGATCCGCTGCTGGAACGTTCCCTTGGACGGGTGGCGGTGGTCGACCGGCTGGGTGTAGCTGAGGACGAAGTAGCGGTAGCCCGCGTAGGGCTTCTCCTCGATGAGACTCATGCCCGGGATGGCCAGGATGCGGTCCTTGATGTCCGTGCTCGTTCCGCTGTCGCTCACGGCGGTGCGGAGCGAGGCCGGTCCGGCGGCGGTGGCCGCCCCGGCCGAGGCACCCGTCGCACTCACCGTGCCGATGAGCACCGCGAGCGACAGGATTCCTCTGAGCGCCTTGCGCATGCGCGTCCTCCCCTGGGGAGGCGCCCCGCCGCTCGACCGGAGCCCCGGGAGACGCCTCTTGCTTCACAGCTGACGCGGTGAACCTAGCGGGGCAACACACGTACCGCCAGACCTCCTTGCCGACGTCCGGGAGGCGTCACCCGGTCAGCACAGGATCCAGCCCGTGCGGGCGCCCTTGCCGTCGACCTTGCCGGAGACCCGCACGCACCGGTTCAGCGCGTGGACGGTCACCGGGCCCGCCCGCTGGGTGTAGCGGCCGCTGTCCGTGACGGGGAGGCCGCCGCGCGGCTGGATGGTCACGGACATGGGGCGGCGCTTGCCGGGTTCGGCGGCGACGGCGGTGACGCAGGCGTAGGTACGCGACTTGTAGACGCGCAGCTCGCCCGTCGCGAACGGCACCGTCTTCTTCGGGCGCCCCGCGCAGACCGAGGCGGCGTCCGCGCTCCCCGCGACCGCCCCGCCGGTCACCAGTGCCAGGACGGTGGCCAGGGCCAGGACCACGGCATGCCGGCGGAGCCCGCGCCGCGCGCCCCAAGCGTGTCCTTCGGTCCCTCTGATCACAGCAGCCCCATCGCCTCATCGAACATCCGCGCCTCTACCCGACACCTGGGCGCATACGCCTGTACCTGCGTACGACGCGGGAGGCCATCCGGAGGTTGCATCCGGCGGGCCCGGCGCCCGCGCGGACCGGAGCGCCCCACCATGGAGCCGGACAGGACAGATCACCACGAAAGGCAGGAACCGTCATGACCCGCACCCGCTCCGCCCGGCGCACCGCCGGCCGTACACTGCTCGCCTCCACGCTCCTCGCCGCCGCCGTCGCCGTGCCCGCCGCCGCCACGGCCGCCCCGCGCGAGGCGTCCGCCGGGGCGACGGTCCGGGACGACACCTCGACCCAGGAATCCCGGCTGGTGGACGACTTCTACAGCGCGTACGTCGACGCGGTGGCCGCCGAGGACGGCGGGGACCTCGCCTCCGCGCTGCGCGGCTTCTACCTCACCCCGGGGTTCCGCGCCCGCCTCGCCGACTGGGAGGCGGCGAACCACGCGGACGGCGTGCTCCTCGCCCAGGACGTCCCGGTGGACCACCTGGTCACCCCGGGCCACAGCGGCGCCGGCCACACCTGGTCCACGGTCCGGCTCACCTGGGGATCGCCCCAGGACCCCACGTACACCTATCTGACCGTGCGATCCGACCTGGCGACCGGGAAGATCTCGGCGATCCGCGACGGCGCGTAGCCTCACACCCCGGCCGGCTCGTCCTCCCCTATGAACGTGCGCCACAGCACCGCGTAGTGCCCGTCGCGGGCCAGGAGTTCGTCGTGCGTGCCGTCCTCCACGACCCGGCCGTGGTCCATCACCACGACCCGGTCCGCGCGGGCGGCGGTGGTCAGGCGGTGGGCGACGACCAGCGTGGTGCGGCGGCCCGCGAGCCGGTCGGTCGCCTGGTTCACCTGCGCCTCGCTGGCCAGGTCGAGCGAGGCGGTCGCCTCGTCCAGGAGCAGGATGTCCGGGTCGACCAGCTCGGCGCGGGCGAGCGCGATCAGCTGGCGCTGTCCGGCCGACAGGTTGCGGCCCCGCTCGGCGACCTCGTGGAGGTAGCCGCCGTCCAGCGTGGCGATCATGTCGTGCGCGCCGACCGCCCTGGCGGCCGCCTCCACCTCCGCGTCGGTGGCGTCCGGCCGCCCGTAGGCGATGGCGTCCCGCACGGTCCCGGCGAAGAGGTACGCCTCCTGCGGTACGACCCCGAGCCGGCGCCGGTACGCGGTGAGCCCGAGGCCGCGCAGGTCGGCGCCGTCCACCGTGATCCTGCCGTCCGTCGGGTCGTAGTACCGGGCGACCAGCTTGACCAGGGTCGACTTCCCGGCCCCGGTCTCCCCGACGAACGCGACGGTCTGCCCGGCCGGGATGCGCAGGTCGATGCCCCGGAGGGCCGCCTCCTCGTCCCCGTAAGCGAACGACACGTCCTCGAAGGCGATCTCACCGCGCAGCTCGCGGACGTGCCGTGCCTCGTCGCGGTCGGTGGTGGAGGCGGGCTCGCGCAGGAGTTCCTGGATGCGGCCGAGGGAGACGGCGGCCTGCTGGTAGCCGTCGAAGACCTGGGAGAGCTGCTGGACGGGCGCGAAGAACAGGTCGATGTAGAGCAGGTAGGCGACCAGCGCGCCCGCGGTGAGCGTGCCGTCGTCGACCCGGCCCGCGCCGACGATCAGCACCGCCGCCGCGGCCACCGACGACAGCAGCTGGACGAACGGGAAGTAGACGGAGATCAGCCACTGCCCGCGCACCCGCGCCTCGCGGTACTCGTCGCTGCGGGCGGCGAACGCGTCGGCCCCGTCCCGCTCGCGTCGGAACGCCTGCACGATGCGGAGGCCGGCGACGGACTCCTGGAGGTCGGCGTTGACGGCGCTGATCCGCTCCCGGGCCAGCTCGTACGCCTTGACGCTCTTGCGGCGGAAGAAGACGGTCCCGACGACGAGAACGGGCAGGGTCGCGAAGACGACGAGGGCCAGCTCCACGTCGAGGACCAGCAGCGCGACCATGATGCCGAGGAAGGTGACGACGGAGACGAAGGCGGTGACCAGGCCGGTCTGGAGGAACGTGGACAGCGCGTCCACGTCCGTCGTCATCCGGGTCATGATGCGGCCGGTCAGCTCGCGCTCGTAGTAGTCGAGCCCCAGCCGCTGGAGCTGGGCGAAGATCTTCAGCCGCAGCGCGTACAGCACCCGCTCACCGGTGCGGCCTGTCATCCGGGTCTCGCCGATCTGGGCCGCCCACTGCACGAGGACGACGGCCAGGGCGAAGGCGGACGCCGTCCAGACCGCGCCCAGCGCGAGCTGGGTGACCCCGTCGTCGATGCCGTTCCGGATCAGGACCGGGAGCAGCAGTCCGGCCCCGGCGTCCACGGCGACGAGGCCGAGGCTGACCAGGAGCGGCAGCCCGAAGCCGCGCAGCAGCCTGCGCAGCCCGTAGGAGTCCTCGGGGTGCACGGCGCGGGCCTCGTCCACGTCCGGGGTGTCGTTCGCCGGGGGCAGGGCGTCCACCTGGGCGAGCAGTTCCGGCGTGGCGGGCGTGCCCGCCGTGTCGGTGCCCCGGCCCTCCTCCCTGCGGACCCACAGCTCGGGCGTGATGCCGCGCTCGGCGTCGAACTCGGCGTCGATCTCCTCCTGGAGCGCGCGGTCCCGTTCCGCGTTCTCGACGGCCTTCGGGGCGGCGGCCGGGCGGTGGCCTGGCGACGGGGCGCCCAGCTCGTCCGGGTCGGTGAGCAGGCGCCGGTAGAGGGCGCAGCGGCGCTCCAGCTCCTCGTGGGTGCCGAGGTCGGCGAGGCGGCCGTCGTCGAGGACGGCGATGCGGTCCGCGAGATTCAGGGTGGAGCGGCGGTGGGCGATGAGCAGCGTCGTACGGCCGGCCATCACCTGGCGCAGGGCCTCGTGGATCTCGTGCTCGACGCGGGCGTCCACGGCGGAGGTGGCGTCGTCCAGGAGGAGGAGGCGGGGGTCGGTGAGGATGGCGCGGGCGAGGGCGATGCGCTGGCGCTGGCCGCCGGAGAGGGTGAGTCCGTGCTCGCCGACCTTGGTGTCGTAGCCGTTCGGCAGTTCGGCGATGAAGCGGTGGGCCTGGGCGGAGCGGGCGGCCTGCTCGATCTGCTCGTCGGTGGCGCCGGGCAGGCCGTACGCGATGTTGGCGCGGACGGTGTCGGAGAACAGGAAGCTGTCCTCGGGAACGAGCCCGATCGCGGCGCGCAGCGAGTCCAGGGTCAGTTCCCGCACGTCGTGGCCGCCGACGAGGACCGCGCCGTGCGTCACGTCGTAGAAGCGCGGCAGCAGCAGCGAGACGGTGGACTTGCCGCTGCCGGAGGCGCCGACGACGGCGACGGTCTCGCCGGGTTCGATGGTCAGCGAGAAGCCGTCGAGGACCGGGCGGCGGGTCTCGGCCCCGCCCCCGAGGTCCTCGTCACCGGCGGAGGCGGGGCGCTGCGGGGCGTAGCCGAACCGGACGTCGTCGAACTCGACGCTCGCCGGGGCGTCGGCGGGCAGCTCCTTGGTGCCGTCGGTGAGGGTGGGTTCGGTGTCGATGAGTTCCAGGACGCGCTCCACGCCGGCCCGGGCCTGCTGGCCGACGGTGAGGACCATGGCGAGCATCCGGACCGGGCCGACGAGCTGCGCGAGGTACGTGGAGAACGCGACGAACGTGCCGAGGGTGATCTCGCCCCGGGTGGCCAGCCAGCCGCCGAGGGCCAGCATCGCGACCTGGCCGAGGGCGGGCACGGCCTGGAGGGCGGGGGTGTAGCGGGAGTTCAGCCGGATGGTGCGCAGCCGGCCGGCGAACAGCCTGCGGCCGACCTCGCGCAGCTTGCCGGTCTCCTGCTCCTCCTGTCCGAAGCCCTTGACGACGCGGACGCCGGAGACGGCTCCGTCCACGACGCCGGCGACGGCTGCCGCCTGCGACTGGGCGTACCAGGTGGCGGGGAAGAGGCGGGCGCGGGAGCGGCGGGCGATGTACCAGAGGGCGGGGGCGACGGCGACGGCGACGAGGGTCAGCAGCGGCGACAGCCAGGCCATGATGACCAGGGAGATCAGGAACAGGAGCACGTTGCCGATGGTCATCGGGAGCATGAAGAGCAGGCTCTGGATGAGCTGGAGGTCGCTGGTGGCGCGCCCGACGACCTGACCGGTGGACAGCTCGTCCTGACGCCTGCCGTCCAGCCGGGTGATCGTCCCGTACATGCCGGTCCGCAGGTCGTGCTGGACGTCGAGGGCGAGCCGGCCGCCGTAGTAGCGGCGGATGTAGGTGGAGGCGTAGACGAGGACGGCCGCCACGATCAGCAGGCCGGTCCAGACGGCGAGGGAGCGGGTGTGGCCGACGACCACATCGTCGATGATCACCTTAGTGATCAGGGGGACGAGGGCCATCACGGCCATGCCCGCGAGCGAGGAGCCGAGCGCCAGCAGGACATTGCGCCGGTACCGCCAGGCGTAGCCGCTCAGTCTCCGCGCCCAGCCACCCCGCTGCCCCTGTTGCGTCTCCCGTGCGTCCGCCACCCGGTGCCTCCCGTCCGACCTGATCCGACGGAAGGCACCAACACGGTGTGGTGCGGATTTCATCCCTCCGCAACAAATACGGGACCTGGGACCTAGGTCCTTCCTCCCGGCCGGCCGGCGGCGGGGGCAAGGAGAAGGTCTTCACCGCCCTGCTCGTGCGGGTCGGCGCCGAGCGCGGCCCGGGCCGGTCAGGGGCGTGTGCGACGCCGGTGGTAGTGGGCGGTGACGACCGCCGGCAGCGGCCCCCACGCGATGATCGGCAGGTAGCAGAGGTTCATCACCCACTGTCCCCACGGTGTGATCGCCATGTCGGCGTGCAGCGTCGTCCAGACGAAGAGCACGCCGTAGACCGTGCAGGCCGGCGCCCCCACCGCCGCCGGCCCGGTCGCGGCCATGACGGGAACGCGGCGCCCGCCCAGGTGCGGGATCCACCGCGGCCACACTTCGCCCCAGGGCCGCACGAGCCCCAGCGTCAGGAAGGCCAGGGCTTCCTGGAACACGGAGAGCAACGGCACGACGAGGTATCCCCAGCCGGGAATGAGCATCGCGTCGTACTCGGACTCGGCAAGCCCCAACGGGACACCGGCCACCACGGCGAACCGCCACAGCGCCGAGGGCATCGACGCCCATAGGACCGCGGACGCCGCACGCCGCGCCCACAACGGGGCGGGGGCCGTGGGGGCAGGGAGCGCGGGGGCGGACGGCAACGCGCTGCTGGTCACAGGACGGCTCCTCGATGGCGGAGCGAGTGGCGACACCCCGAGGCTGTCACCGGCGCCGCTCGCCCACATCCGCCCCCGCGGCGGCTCGGACACGCCTTCCGGCGCAGGCTCCCGGCAAGGGGATCGGGCCCGGGGCGTAGCGGCCCTCGCCCGCCCGGATGACGACACCGCGCCGGGCCCCGGGTGCGCAGGCGTCACGTCCGGCTCAGCGTCCGGGCAGGCGGTGCAGGGTGACCTCGGTGAGTGCGCCGTCCGTCACCGTGCACGTCATGTACGTGCAGTACGGCTGCCGTCTGCGGTCCGTCGGCGACCCGGGGTTCAGCAGGCGCAGCCCGCCCGGTGCCCGGGTGTCCCAGGGGATGTGGCTGTGGCCGAAGACCAGGACGTCCAGGTCCGGGTAGAGCGCGGCGCAGCGCGCCTCCCGGCCGCGGGAGGCGCCGGTCTCGTGGACGACGCCGAAACGCATGCCTCCCAGCCGAACACGGGCCACCTCGGGCAGCCTGGCCCGCAGCGGGGGGCCGTCGTTGTTGCCGTACACGCCGACCAAGCGCCGGGCGCGTCGCTCCAGCAGATCGAGGGTGGCGACGTCGACCCAGTCCCCGGCGTGGATGACGACGTCCGCGCGGTCCACCTCGTCCAGCAGTTCACCGGGGAGCCGCTTGGCGCGCCGCGGGACATGGGTGTCCGAGACGAGCACCAGCCGCACGGGTGGGTGCACCCGCGCCGAGGTCGTGTCACCGTCCATCTTCGCCCGCCGTTCCTCTGGTTCGTCGCCCTGTTCCACCCGTATCGGTGCCGGGTCCGGGCCGGATGGCCCCCGGACTCCGGCGCGGACGCACATGGCGCCGTCCGTACCGGGTACCCAGGGGATCATGGCGGGAGCGGTTCAGGCGGGTATGTGGGGGCTGGTGGCGGGTTCGGCGCTGCTGGTCGGGGCGGTGGCGGGGTACGGTCTGCGGATTCCGCAGAAGGTGATCGCGACGGTGATGGCCTTCGGGGCCGGGGTCCTGTTGTCCGCGGTCAGCTTCGAACTGGTCGGGGAGGCGTACGAGCAGGCGGGACTGATGCCCGCGGCAGTCGGCACGCTGGCCGGCGCCCTGGCCTACACCGGCGGGAACATGTGGCTGGCGGGCCGGGGCGCCCGGCACCGCAAACGGTCCGGGCACGATCGGAAGCAGGCCCAGCCCTCCGAGGCCCAGCAGAGCGGCTCGGGCCTCGCGCTGGCCTTCGGTGCGTTGCTCGACGGCGTTCCCGAGTCGGCGGTCATCGGTGTGAGCCTGCTCGACGGCGGTGCGGTGAGCCTCGTGACCGTGGCGGCGGTCTTCATCAGCAACGTGCCCGAGGGGCTGTCCAGTTCGGCCGGAATGAAGAAGGCCGGCCGCGGAAAGGCCTACGTCTTCGGCGTGTGGGGTGCCATCGCCGCCGCCGGCACCCTCTCCGCGGTTCTCGGCTACAGCGTGGTCGGCGGCTTCTCCCCCGCCGTGATCGCCGCCGTGACCGCCGTCGCCGCCGGGGCGATCCTCGCGATGGTCGCCGACACCATGATCCCGGAGGCGTTCCAGGAGGCCCACCTGGCGATCGGCCTCGTCACGGTGAGCGGCTTCCTCGTCTCCTTCGCCCTCTCCCACACCTGACCCGCGCTGCGGGCCGGGTCCCCCGTCCGGTCCGGGCCCGCTCCCGAACCGGGCGGAAGGCCCGCTAGCTCCGCTTGGCGGTGAGCATGCGGCCGGCGGGAGCCTCCGGGACCGGCGGGACGGCTTCCTGCGGGGCGGCGGGGACGGCGACGGCCCTGGGCTGCATGATGCGCGGGTTGAGGTCCTTGTGGACGGCCCGGGCGACGGCCTGGATGGTGTTGATGCCGTCGTTCATCGTCTTGTTGTCCTGGGTGAGCACGGTCAGCCCGTAGTCGTGGCCGTTGCCCGTGAAGGCGCCGATGCTGTGGACCCGCCAGCCGTGCGTGGCGCGCGGCAGCCAGCCGTTCTTGACCTGGACGGTGGTCCCGGTCACGGCGCCGGCCGGGGTGCCCCAGCGCTGCGAGGAGACGACCTTCTTCATCAGCCCCAGTTCGTAGGAGCGGGCGCTGTCGGTGAGCACGGAGTTCTTCGAGGTGAGCAGGGTCAGCAGCCGCTGCTCGTCCTGGGCCGTGATCTGGGTCAGGCCCCAGTAGCCGCCGGAGCCGGGCACGGTGTGGCTCATCCCGGCCGCCTTGAGGAAGGCGTTGACCTTGCTGACGCCGAGCTGCTTCCACAGGCTGGTGGTCGCGTCGTTGTCGGACTTGGTGATCATCTTGGTGCTGAGGTCGATTTCGCGCTGGGTGAGGTAGCGGTTGTGCTTGGCGTTGTCCCACAGCAGCGTGGCCAGCACGGTCGCCTTCACGACGCTCGCGGAGTCGTACGTGCTCGTCGCGCGCAGCGTGCACGTGGTGTTGGTGGACCGGTCGTAGAGCGCGAGCGCGACGGTGGACTTGCGGCCCTTGAGCGCTGCGGTGATGTCCTTGGTCAGCTGGGCGGCGAGCCCGGCCCGCTTGGAGGTGCAGCTCACCTGCGCGGTCGCGGCGGACGCGGGCGCCGCGACGAGGGCGATGGGTGCGAGGACCCCGGCCGCGACGGCGGCACAGAGCGCGGCGCGGGTGCGCCCGGTGGTACGGGACATGGTCATGGAGCGTTCCCCCTGAATGGTTCCTGCGGGCGGCCCCCCCGGCGCGCCCGCAAGAGATGACTCCCGGGGGGCCGGAAGGTTGTACGCGCCACAGGGGCCGATGAGGGCCTGTTACCTGTGCGTCGGCTCGAACATCGTCAGGTGGACCGGGAGGACGACGACCGAGGGTCCCGGCCGTCCGAACGCCTCGGCCAGGTCGGCGGCGAGCGTCTCGGGGCTCGTACGGACGGCGGGGACGCCGAAGGACTCGGCGAGGGCCGTGAAGTCCGGGCGGGCCAGCTCCGTACCGGTGGTCTCGCCGAACGCACCGGTCAGGTACTCGCGCAGGATGCCGTAGCCGCCGTCGTCCACGATCAGCCAGGTCACCGGCAGGCCGTACTGCCGGGCGGTGGCCAGTTCCGCGACCGAGTACATCGCGCCGCCGTCGCCGGAGACCGCGAGGACCGGCCGCGCCGGGTCGGCCACCGCCGCGCCCAGCGCCGCCGGGAACGCGTAGCCGAGGCCGCCCGCGCCCTGGGCGGAGTGCATGGTGTTCGGGCGGCGGGCGTCGAACGCGGCCCAGGCCCAGTAGCCGAGGATCGTCATGTCCCAGAAGCTGGGCGAGGTGTCGGGCAGGGCGGTCCGGATCGCGGCGAGAAGGCCCTGCTCCAGGTCCCGGCCCTGGCCGGCGATCCGGTCCCGGACCCGGGCGAGGACCCCGGCGGCCCGGTCGGCGGCGGCCGGGTCCTCGCGCGGGGCGACCGCGTCGATGAGGTCGGCGAGCGCGTCGCGGGCGTCCGCGTGGATGCCGAGCGCCGGGAGGTTGGCCTCCAGCTTGCCTGCGTCCGCCTCGATCTGGATCACCCGGCCGCGCGGGGCGAACGTGTAGTAGTTCGAGGAGAGTTCGCCGAGTCCGGAGCCGACGACGAGCAGGACGTCGGCGTCCTCCAGGAAGTCGGTGACGTGCCGGTCCTCCACCCACGACTGGAGCGAGAGCGGGTGGCCCCAGGGGAAGGCGCCCTTCCCGCCGTACGTCGTGACGACCGGGGCGTCGAGCTTCTCGGCCAGCGCGCGCAGCTTGCCGGACGCGTCCGACCGTACGACTCCGCCGCCCGCGACGATCGCCGGGCGCTCCGCGTGGGACAGCAGGTGCGCGGCGACCGCGATGAGTTCCGGGCGGGCGTGGAGCTCGCGCGGGGTGGCGTCCGGGGCGAGGACGACGGGCAGCGCGGTCTCCGCGTCCAGGACGTCCTGCGGGATCTCGACCCAGACGGGGCCGTGCGGGGCCGTCAGCGCGGACTCCCAGGCGGCGGCGATCGCGGACGGGATCTGCGAGGCGGCGCGCACGGTGTGGACGGACTTCACCACGTCCCGGAACGACGCCTGCTGGTCGCGCAGTTCGTGGAGATGGCCGTGGCGTCCGCCGCCCAGACCCCTGACCGGGATCTGGCTGGAGACCGCGAGGACCGGCGCGGAGGCGGCCGCCGCCTCCTGGAGCGCGGCGAGCGAGGTCAGCGCGCCGGGCCCGGTGGACAGGAACAGCGGGGCGACCTCGCCGGTGATCCGCCCGTAGGCGTCGGCGGCGAAGCCCGCGTTGTTCTCGACGCGCAGCCCCACGTACTCCAGCGACGAGCGGCGCAGCGCGTCGAACAGCGCCAGCGCGTGCTGTCCGGGCAGCCCGAAGACCGTGGTCGCGCCGAGCCCGCGCAGCGTCTCGATGACGAGGTCGCCGCCGGTCCGCCCGGGCGGGGGATTCAGCGCGGCCTCGATCTGCGCCGGGGTGAGCTCGGGCCGCTCGTCGTGGTGGTCGTGACTCAACGCTGCCGGGCCTCCGCGATCTGGCGGGTCATGATCGTCGTCAGCTCGTACGCGGTGTGCGAGGCGGCGACGGAGGTGATCTCCGCGTGATCGTACGCGGGGGCGACCTCGACCAGGTCCGCGGAGACCAGGTGGCAGGAGGACAGCCCGCGCACGATCTCCAGGAGCTCGCGGGAGGTGAGGCCGCCGGCCTCGGGGGTGCCGGTGCCGGGCGCGTGCGCCGGGTCCAGCACGTCGATGTCGATCGAGATGTACAGCGGCCGGTCGCCGATGCGCTGCCGCAACTGGTCGGCGATCTCGTCCACGCCGCGGCGCATCACGTCGGCCGAGGTGACGATCCCGAAGCCCATCTTGGCGTCGTCGGTCAGGTCCTGCTTGCCGTAGAGCGGGCCGCGCGTGCCGACGTGGGAGAGCGCCGAGGTGTCGAGGACGCCCTCCTCGACGGCCCGGCGGAACGGCGTGCCGTGGGTGTAGGCGGCGCCGAAGTAGGTGTCCCAGGTGTCGAGGTGGGCGTCGAAGTGGAGCAGCGCGACCGGGCCGTGCTTCTTGGCGACGGAGCGCAGCAGCGGCAGCGCGATGGTGTGGTCGCCGCCGAGCGTCATCAGCCGGGCGCCCGTGGACAGCAGTTCGTCGGCCGCCGCCTCGACGGTCTCCACGGCCTCCTCGATGTTGAACGGGTTGGCCGCGATGTCCCCCGCGTCGGCGACCTGCGCCAGGGCGAACGGCGAGGCGTCCTGCGCCGGGTTGTAGGGGCGCAGCAGGCGCGACGCCTCACGGATCGCGTTGCCGCCGAAGCGGGCGCCGGGCCGGTAGGAGACACCCGAGTCGAACGGCACCCCGACGACGGCCACGTCCGCCGTGCCGACCTCGTCCAGGCGGGGCAGCCGGGCGAACGTCGCGGGCCCGGCGTACCGGGGGATGCGCGAGGAGTCGACGGGGCCGCGGGGCGTCTCGTTGCTGGTCATGAGGGGGGTGCCCTTTCCTGGGATGCGTGTGCCGAGGCGACGCTAGGCGGCCGCGGGGCCGGACTGAAGTGTACGTTTCGTCCACTCACCCACCGGAACGGATGAAACCACCCGCGCCCCCTGATCCGGCCACCCTGAGGTGTCCCCTGCAGCGCCCCATGGCTTATGTTGCAGTGGCAAAGGGGGGTCGCATGGCGCGGGATTACGACAGTCAGCTGCTGGAGTCGGTGGGAGTACGCCGCCGGCGGATGCGCGACGCGCTCCTGTTCGGCACCGGCCGTGCGCGGCGGACGGCCGACGAGCGCCTGGGCAAGGTGTTCGCGGGCATCGCGATCACCGCCGTGCTGTGCGCGGGCTGCGTCGGCTGGTCCTTCCTCCAGCACACCCTGGACAAGCAGAAGGCCGAGCAGGAGAAGCAGCAGCGGCAGTACCAGCAGTACAACCGCTGACCGGTTCACCCCGAATTCCTGGACGTCGCGATGATTGGTTTTCGTCAGTGAGTACGGCAATGGCTTCCCGAGCGGAAATGAGCCGGGTGACCCTCGTCGGCGAGCGGCGCCGCGCGGATCTCGTCCTGCCGTCCGACACCCCGGTCGGGCAGCTCCTTCCGGACATTCTCCGGCTGCTGGACGACCGGGCCGCGTCCCGCCCGCTGACCAGGCAGCTGCTCACCGCCGACGGCTCGGCGCTGCCGCTCGACGCCACCCTGGCCTCGGCGGGCATCGGCGACGGTGCCGTGCTCCGGCTGGTCCGCATCCACGCGGCCCCGCCGGCCCCCGTGGTCCACGACGTCACGGACCAGGTGGCCGACAGCCTGGACCTCCAGACCTGGCGCTGGCGTCCGGCCGCCCGCCGTGCCGGCGCGGGCGCGGCGGCCGTGGTCTTCGCGGTGATCGCCGCACTGCTCGCCCGCCGCGAGTTCCCGCTGGGCGCCCTGGCCGGGGCGCTGACGGGCGTCACGGCCCTGCTGCTGGTGGCCGGCGCCCTGGTCGCCCGGCTCGGCCGGGGCAACCGCTCGCCGGCGACCGCGCTGCTCCTCGTCTCGGCCGCTCTCGGCGTCCTCACGGCGTGGACGGCCGCCGACGCCCACGACTGGTCCGGTGCGCTGCGGCTGGCGGCCGTGGCCGGGGCGGTCGCCCTGTCGCTGGTGCTGCTCGGGCTGCTGTCGCCGCTGGGCCGGGGCGGGCTGATCGGCGGGCTGGCCACGGCCGTGGTGACGGGGGTCTGGGAGGTCGTCGCCGCCGTGGCGGAGGACCGGGCCCGGCTCGGCGCCGTGATGGCCGTGTTCTCCGTGGTCCTCCTCGGCCTGCTCCCCCGGCTCGCCCTGATGGCGTCCGGCCTCACGGGGCTGGACGACCGCCGTTCGGGAGGCGCTTCGGTCAGCCGCCACGACGTGGGCAACGCGCTGGCCGCCACGCACCGGGGCCTCGCCCTGGCGACGCTCGTCACGGGGGTCTCGGCCGCCGCCGGCGGGTACCTCCTCACCACGGCGGACCGGCCGACGGTGTGGACGGTGCTGCTGGCGTGCCTGGTGGCGGTGGTGCTGCTGTCCCGGGCGCGGGCGTTCCCGCTGGTGGCGGAGGTGGTGGCGCTGTTCGCCGCCGCCGCGTTCGTGTCGGTGCGGCTGGTGGTGCTGTGGCTGGACCACTCCGGGGGCGCGGGGCCGGTCGCGGTCCTGTGCGCGGCGGCGCTGCTGCCCCTGCTCGCGCTGGTGGCGGAGCCGCCGGAGCACGTACGGGTGCGGCTGCGGCGGACGGCCGACCTCATCGAGTCCATCGGCGTCGTGGGGCTCTTCCCGCTCGCGGTCGGGGTGTTCGGCGTCTACGGGCAGCTGCTGAACAAGTTCTGACGACTCCGACACCACCGACGCGGGCGCTCCCGGCGGGGCATCGAAGCGGCGAAGAAGGGCAGACATGCCGAACGCGGACCACAACTGGCAGGGCGACCTCCTGCGCGACCTGAAGGGGCCGGACCCGGCCGGGGCCGGCGACACCGGGACCCCGGCGGACCCGCGCCCCGCGGTGCCGCGTGCGCGGCCCGAGCCCGCCGCCCCGGCCGCCCCCGCGCGGGAGGCGACGCACGCCCCCGCCCCGGCCGGGCCCGCCGCCGGCGCCTGGCCCGGGACCCCCGCGCCTCCGCCCACCCCCGATTCGCTCCCCGTCCTCGACCAGGCGATGGCCGCCGTGGCGCGGCGGCCGGTGCGCGGTGAGGCGGCCGTCGTACGGGCCGCGCGCGCCGTGCGCCGTATCGTCTCCGGGTCCGCCGCGCGGGAGGTCGCCGCGCTCACCCGTACCGCCGAAGTGCTCCAGCAGCCGGTGACGACGGGGCGGCAGATCGCGGTCACGTCCATCCGGGGCGGCGCCGGCAAGACGACGGTGACCGCGCTGCTCGGCACCACGTACGCGCACTACCGGCAGGACCCGGTCCTCCTCGTGGAGGCCGACCCGGCCCTGGGCTCGCTGCCGTTGCGGCTGGGCGCCGAGACGCTGCGGTGGACCACCGCCGACCTGGCGGACATCGCCGCGCCGCAGATGTCGCTGCTCGACGTCACCGGCTATCTCGTCCAGCTCCCGGACAACGCCTGGCTGCTGCCCGGGAGCCAGGGCCGGATCGGGGCCATGGTCGACACCGTCACGTACGAACGGGTGATGGTCGCCCTGCGCCGCTACTTCGGGGTGACCGTGGTGGACTGCGAGACGCTGCCCGCCGAGGTCGCCCGGGTCGCCCTGTCCGCCGCGCAGGCCCGGGTGCTCGCGGCCCCCGCCACGCTCGACGGCGTGACCAGCACGTACGCCGTGCTGCAATGGCTCCGGGCGCTGCCCCGGCACGTCATCGAGGGGACCGTCGTCGCGCTCTCCGTGACGACCCCGCGCCCCGGCATCGACATCGACGCGGCGGCCGAACGCCTCGCGACGACCGGCGCCCGCGTCCACGTCCTGCCCTACGACCGGCACCTGGCGGCGGGCGGACCGCTGCGCACCGGACTGCTCGCCCGCCCGGCCCGGCTGGCCGCCACCCGCCTCGCCGCCGAGGTCTTCGAGCTGTCCCAGAAGCGCCGGTGATCCCGGTGCCGATGGCCTGTCCCGCCCTTCCCGTCCGCCGCGCGACACCGTGCCCGAGCCCGTACGCCCACCCGGCCGAGATCCCCGGACGGAGCCGATGAGCACCCGCCTGATCCACCGCCCCGCCCGCACCACGCGCCCGCCGGCCGATTCCGAGCCGCGCACCATCGAGGCGCCGCCCAACCTGCCCGAGGGCAAGTCCGGGAACATCGCGATGTCGCTGCTCCCGGTCGCCGGGGTCATGTCGTCCGTGGTGATGATGACGGTGGTCCGCAACAGCCAGTTCGCCGGGCTCGGCGCGATCATCCTCGTCGTCACGGTCATCGGCTCGGCGGTGCTGCTGCTCTCCCAGCGCGGCAAGGCGCAGCGGACCCGGCGCACCCAGCGCGAGGCGTATCTCGCCTATGTGGAGGACCTGCGCGAGGAGCTGTCGGCCGAGGAGCGGGCCCGGCGCGAGCAGGCGGACGTGCTGAACCCGTCCCCGTACGCCCTCTACGACATCGTGCGCGACCCGGCCCGCCTCTGGGAGCGGCGCAGGGCCGACGACGACTTCCTGCGGATACGGGCCGGCACGGGCGAGATGCCGCTGCGGGACCTCCGGATCGGCGAGCAGGGCTCGTCCGTCCTCACCCCGCCCGACCTCTTCATGCTCAACGAGGCGTCGGCCGTGGTGAAGCGGTTCCGCAACGGCACCGAGCTGCCCCTGACCGTCCCGCTGGACCGGGCCGGGAACGTCAGCGTGGTCGGCCCCCGCGAGGACGGCCTGCGGGTCGTGCGCGCCCTGCTCGTCCAGGCGGCCGCCCTGCACGCGCCGGACGACGTGGCGATCGCGGTCGCCGCCTCCGGTGAGCGCATGGCCGACTGGGAGTGGGCCAAGTGGCTGCCGCATCTGCTCGACCCCGAGCAGTCCGACGGTCCGGTCGCCGCCCGCCGCATCGCGCCTTCCGCCGCCCGGCTGGCCCGCCTCCTCGGACCCGAGCTGCGCCGCCGCGCCTCCTACGCCGCCGAGGTGCGCCGGGGCCTGGCCGGACGGGACGCGCTCGCGATGAACTCCCGGCTGCTCGTGGTGGTCGACGGGCACGGCGAGGACGCCGTGGACCTGCCGCGCCCCGACGACGCGGTCGGGCTGCGCGAGATGGGCGTGACCGTGGTGCACCTGCTCGACCGGCGGGTCCAGGAGCCGGACCACGTCAACGTGCGCCTCACCGTGGACTCCACCGACGTGGTCGTGGAGGACCTGCGCGCGGCGGAGACCGTCGAGGCGCACGGCACCGTGGACGAGGTCGGGGTGGACTTCGCGGAGGGCCTGGCCCGGATGATCGCGCCGCTGCGTCTGTCCGCCGAGTCCCTGGCCGACGCGCCGCTGGCCGGTCCGGTCGAGTTCGCCGCGATGCTCGGCATCCAGGACGTGGCGGCGCTGGACCTGGACCGGCTGTGGGCGCCGCGCGGCGAACGCGCCTTCCTGCGGGTGCCGATCGGGATCAGCGACGCGCACGAGCCGGTGCTCCTGGACCTCAAGGAGTCCTCCGAGCTGGGCATGGGCCCGCACGGGCTGTGCGTGGGCGCGACGGGCTCCGGCAAGTCGGAGCTGCTGCGCACCCTCGTCCTCGGCCTGGCGGCCACCCATCCGCCGGAGGACCTGGCGCTCGTCCTGGTCGACTACAAGGGCGGCGCCACCTTCGCCCCGTTCGCGGACCTGCCGCACGTCGCGGGGGTCATCACCAACCTGGAGAACCAGGCGGGTCTGGTCGAACGGGTGCACTCCTCGCTCGCCGGCGAGGTCAAGCGCCGCCAGCAGGCCCTGAAGGACGCGGGCAACGTCGCGGACATCGGGGACTACGCGGCGCTGCGCGCGCAGAAGCGGCCGGACCTGGAGCCGCTGCCGCACCTGTTCGTGGTGATCGACGAGTTCGGTGAACTCCTCACCGCCAAGCCGGACTTCATCGACCTGTTCCTCTCCATCGGCCGGATCGGCCGGTCCATCGGCGTGCATCTGCTGCTGTCCAGCCAGCGCATCGAGAGCGGCAAGCTCAAGGGCCTGGAGACCTATCTCTCGTACCGCCTCGGCCTGCGGACCTTCTCCGCCGACGAGTCGCGGATGGTCCTGGACACCACGGACGCCTTCCACCTGCCGCCGCTGCCCGGCTTCGGCTTCCTCAAGGTGGACACCAGCCACTACACGCGCTTCAAGGCGGGTTACGTCTCCGGCGCGTACCGGGGGCCCGTGCGGAGCGCCGACGAGGAGGAGACCGGGCCGCTCGCCCTCCCGTACGAGGCGTACAACACCCTCGCCGGGCCGGAGAGCGCCCCGCAGGACCACGAGCCCCCGGCCCGCCGCCGCGAGACCGGGCCGACCGAACTCGCGGTCATGGTGGACCAGTTGACCGGCGCCGCACCCGGCGTACGGAGCATCTGGCTGCCCCCGCTGCCCCATGCCGTCACCCTGGACGCCGTCGCCGGACCGCTGGACGCCGGGCCGCGCGGGATGCGGCTGACCGGGGTGCGCCCGGACGCGGGGAGGCCGGGCACCCGGCAGCGGGGCCCGCTGCTGGTGCCGCTCGGGCTGCTGGACGACCCGGCCAAGCAGTGGCAGGGGCAGTGGCTCCTGGACCTCACGGTGGCCGGCGGGCACGCGGCGGTCATCGGCGGCCCGCAGTCCGGCAAGACGACGCTGCTGCGCACCCTGGTCCTCTCGCTCGCGCTCACGCACACCCCGCAGGAGGTCGGCGTCTACGGCCTCGACCTGGTCGGCGGCGGCCTCCAGGCCCTCGCCGAGCTGCCGCACGTCGGCGGCGTGGCCGGCCGCGCCGACCGGGAGCGGGCCGCGCGCACGGTCGAGGAGGTGCGCGCGATGCTCACCCTGCGCGAGGAGCTGTTCCGCGAGCACGGCATCGACTCGGTCGAGCAGCTGCGCGCCCTGCACGCGGCGGGCGGCCTGCCGCAGCTGGCGTCCGCCGAGATCGTCCTCGTCATCGACGGGTTCGGCGCGCTGCGCGACGACTTCGACGAGCTGGACGACGCGGTCGCGGACATCCTCAAGCGGGGTGGCGGCTACGGCATCCACGTCGTCGCCGGGATGCTCCGGTGGAACGACGTGCGCATCGCGATCCAGTCCAACTTCGGCACCCGCGTGGAGCTGCGGCTCAACGACCCGGGCGAGTCGAGCGTCGACCGCAAGCTCGCCGAGACCCTCTCCCCCGACGAGCCGGGCCGCGTCCTCACCGACGGGAAGCTCTTCGCCCAGGTGGCCCTGCCCCGCACGGACGGGGTCGCGGAGACGGCGGAGCTGGGCGCGGTCCTCGAACGCGCCGCGCGCACGGTCCGGGCCACCTGGCACGGCGAGGTCGCCCAGCCGGTACGGGTGCTGCCGCACCTGCTCGAACCGTCCCTGCTGCCCGGCCGGGCGGCGGAGCCGGAGCGGGTGCCGCTGGGCCTGGACCAGTCGGCCCTGGCGCCCGTGCTGCTGGACCTGTTCGGCCACGACCAGCACCTGCTGGTGCTCGGCGACAGCGAGTGCGGCAAGACGAACCTGCTGCGGGCGGTCGCCCAGGGTCTCGCCGACCGTTACGGCGAGGACGACCTCGTCTTCGCGGTGATGGACCCCCGGCGGTCGCTGCGCGGGGTGGTCCCGGAGGAGCTGAACGGCGGTTACGCGTACAACTCCAAGCTCTGCATGGGCCTTTCGGCCGCGATCGCCTCCGAGCTGGAGAAGCGGCTGCCGGACGAGAACGCCCCTCTGGAGGATCTGGAGCCGGGCAGCTGGGGCACGGGCCCGCGCATCGTGGTCCTGGTGGACGACTACGACGTGCTGACGACGGCGGGCCAGTCGCCGCTGGCCGCGTTCCTCCCGTACATCCCCTCCGCCGTGGACATCGGCCTGCACTTCGTCCTGTCGCGGCGCGTGGCGGGTGCTGCGCGCGGGATGTACGAGCCGGTGGTGCAGAGCCTGCGGGAGTCGGGGGCCTCGGCGCTGGTGATGTCCGGCGACCGCAGCGAGGGCCAGCTCTTCCCCGGCGTGTACGCCGCCCAACAGCCTCCTGGCCGGGGGGTGTTCATCCAGCGGGGGCGCCCGAACCGGCTGACGCAGACGGTGTACGTACCGCACTGACGTACCACTTCGCAAAGCGCGGACGCCGGGGGCGCCGGTCCGCTCTCCCGGCCGCCGTGGCGATATGGCCGATTGCAGATTGCAGTAGCGACGCGCGGATTGATAGACATGATGCTGGGACGGATACATCCGTTCGGGGTTTCGACGCATAGGGGGAAGCCGATGAAGTTCGACATGGGGTCCACGGTCCTGTCGACGCTGCTCAAGCACTCGCAGGGCTCCAGCACCGATCTGGGCACGCTGATCCGGCAGTTGATCGCCGCGGCGGAGCCGCTGGAAGGCAAGTTCAACGGCGCGGGCAAGATCGCGTTCGACGACTTCAAGAACCGCTCCGACGAGATCACCGCGGCGCTGAACGCCTCGCTCTCCGGCATTCTGGGCGGCCAGCAGGGCATGGACGCGGCGTTCGGCTCGGGCGAGCAGGAGCAGGGCGAGAACGCGCGTACGCAGATGGCTTCGGCCAACTTCGACGCGGCCCGCTTCGGCGGCCGCTGATCCGGCGCGACCGGCACTTTCGACGTATCCGTACATATTTCTGACGGGGAGACAAAGAGTTATGGCGGGACACGGCGGCAACACGGACCGGCGCTCGTACGACACCGGCGCATCGACCGAGGTGCAGGGCAACCTCCAGACGGTGATCGCCCAGCTCGAACTGGTCATCACGGCCCGGGACGGCCAGGTCAAGGCCGCGATGAGCGACTTCGCGGCGGATGGCGTGGCCGACGAGTACCACGGCAAGGAACTCCGCTGGCAGGCGACATCGCAGGAGGTCAAGAACATCATCCACCTGCTCCGTTCCACGCTGGAGAAGAACGACGGCACGGCCCACCAGACACTGGCCCGCGCGAAGGCGGCCGTCGACAACATCGGCTGACCTTTACGACTCCGGGGGGGGGCGGCCCGTGACGGCTTGGGACATCACACCGCAGGGCGTACAGGGGCAGTTGCGGCTCGTGGGCGGTCACGCCGGCGAGCTGGCGAAGGCGCAGGACGCGATGCTGGCCGCCCTGGAGAAGGCGGCCCGGGCGGCGGGCACGGCGGTGCCCGGCACGATGGCCCGCGAGACGCCGCTGCAAGGCCCGGTGGCTCCGGGGCAGCCGCACCTCACGGCACCGACGCTGGGTCCGGTCGCCGCCGCCCTGGGCGAGTACCTGCGCGGCCGGCAGCCGCAGCTGGCCGCGATGGCGGAGCGCATCGAGGCGGCTGTCCTGGGCGCGGTCACGGCGACGAACGAGTACGTCGAAGGTGACCTGGACAACGCCAAGCGGGCCCAGGACGCGGCCAGGGCCCTCCGCCTCGACGTGCTGAAGGACATCGGGGAGGGCAGGTGAGCGACGACGAGCCGATCACCCTCGAAGGCATCCCGGTCTTCACCGGCGACCTGGCCCTGCTCGACGTCCAGGTGTCCGCGCTGACCAAGGGCGGCGAGGCCATCGAGACGTCCGCCGGCGACGTGCACAGCAGCTTCGGCGGCCTCCAGGCGTTCTACCGGGCGCCCGAGGCGGACCAGCTGTTCGCCACGACCCGGCCGGTGGCGGACCGCGGGATCTCCCTCAAGTCGGACCTGGCCACGATCACCTCCGCGCTGAGCACGTACTCTCAGGACGCCGAACCGCTGATCGAGAAGCTGAAGCAGCTCAAGCGGGACGCCGGGGCGTTCCGGGTGAAGGCCGCCGCCGACGACAAGTGGCGCGAGGACGGCGACCTCGTCGGCGAGAACAACCGGCGCCGCGAGGAGATCGCGGAGACCTGGGCGGCCTTCCAGGCGGTGGAACGGGCCTGCTACAACAAGATCGTCGCACTGGTGGACGGCGCGCCCCTGAGGGCCGACGAGGGCTCGGGCAAGGCCCACACGTACGGCTACGACGCCGAGGCGCTGAAGCACGCGGAGGGCCTGCCCTGGGGCGACCCGGTCGAGGAGTCGGTGCCCTGGTGGCAGCTCCACGAACACGCCTGGGACTTCGCCAAGGGGTTCTTCGTCGACGGCGTCTGGGGCACGGTCAAGGGCCTGGGCACCCTGGTCGGCACCGACGGCTGGGACTCCGCCAAGCAGGCGTGGTCGGGCCTGGGCAAGCTCGCCACCGGCCTGGCGGTCTCCGGCACGCCACTGGCCGGCCTGTACTGGGGCCTGCCGGACGACAAGCTCCCCTCCTCCCTGCGTGAGTCCCGCACGGCGATGAAGCAGACCGGCAAGGCACTGCTGGCCTGGGACCAGTGGAGCGAGAACCCGTCCCGGGCTCTGGGCGCGGTGTCGTTCAACGTCGTCACGACGGTGTTCACCGGTGGCACGGGCGGCGCGGCCTCCGGCGCCGGAAAGGCGGCCCTCGCGGCGAAGGCCCTGTCCACGGCGGGCAAGGTGGGCCGGTTCGTCGACCCGATGACGTACGTCTTCACGGGCGCGGGCATGGGCCTGACGAAGATCGGCGACGGCCTGGCAGTGCTCAAGGGCCTGGGGAAGTTCGAGATACCCGCCCTTCCCGAGGGCGCGATCACCCTCCCGGAGGGCGCGTTCAAACTCCCCGACGGCACCCTGCACCTGCCGGAGGGCGCGGCGGTCCCGGAGGGCGCGTTCGAGGTCCCGGCCAACTCCTTCACACTCCCGGCGGGCGCGGAGATCCCCCCGGGCGCCATAGCCCTGGGCGACGGCGTGGTCCGCCTCCCGGAGGGAGTACAGCCCCCAGCGGGCTCCCTCCGCATCCCGGAGGGCACCCTCAAACTCCCGGAGGGTACGACGGCCCTGCCGGAGAACGTCCTCAAGGGCACGGACGAACACGGCAACACGGTCTACCTGGACCGCCCGGGCAACGTCCTCGGGGAGGACGGCACCCTCCTCCAACACAACTCGGCGGCCCGGCGGGAGGGAGCGGGGGTACGGGCTTCGGCCTCGCCGGAGGAGGCGCTGGTCGGGGCGAACGGCAGCGCTGGACGTGTCCGACCGACGGGAGCGGGAGGGCACTCCGCGCGAGTCGGCTCTGGTGGTGGCCATGAGCCCCCCAGCTCCATGCACCAGGGCGCCGATCCCCATGGCCCTCGCCATTCACTCACTCGTGAACAGGTGCAAGAAATCCAGGTCTATCGGGCGAATCACGAGGAAGGATATTTCCAGAGGTATTACTCAATCGACGGCCGCCGCATACGGGTCAAGGTCGTAGACGAGAGCGGCTACGCCCCACCGCACCTCATCAAGAAGGATGGGGAGTGGATCGCCGCAAGCGATGCCCCGCCACCCATTCCGGAGCGATACTTCGACGGCGAAGGAGCAAGCCGCGTTCGCGGAGACGCGACCGACCAGAATTCGCTACGGATACTGGATGAAGCAGCCGCTCACCGAAGAAGCTCCATCGACTACGCGCAAGCGGCCGAACGACACAGGGGAATGCACTCCGGACTTCCCGACGGAACCCCCGAACGGATCGATACGGCCAACGAGTACAGCTCCGCCTTGGGCACACAGACCAAGGCTGCGGAGACGTACGGAGAACTGGTGGCAGAACACCAGGCCATCCCGGAACTCTATGACGACGTCATCAAGAAGGAAAAACTTTACGGCCCAGCGAACGGAAACGACCAGTTCGACCAGGTCTACCGGCGCAAGGATGGAAAGTTTGTAGTCGTAGAAGCCAAGTCGAATGTCAAGACCCCTCATAATTCGCGCCAACTCCCCGAGGGAGGTAGCGCCATGCAAGGCTCGAGAGAATATTTCTTCGACATTCTCCGAAAAATGCAGGAGAGAGGCCGAGCCCATCCCAGCGAATTGGCTCTTGCGGAGGAACTTGAGTTCGCACTGGATCACGGCAAGCTCGACTACATCCTGGTCAAGGGCAGGGCGGATGGCGGCTTGTACGGTGGTTACACGATGGAGAAGTTCGACATCCGCAAGTTGGACGACCTGGGTAACGGGAGCACCTTGTGACACGGCATGTGGCCCGGCACGGAAGTGCGGGGCCTGACGACGAGACGTACGCACGAAACCTGAGCGCGGGGCTCCTGAGGACCATCGGAGCTCTGGAACGCTCGCCCGGGATGTTCGACAGTGGCCTCGGAAAATCCCTGTTGACTGTCCGGGCCCATCTGGCCACCGACCCGG
Source organism: Streptomyces sp. NPDC016469 (assembly GCF_040632905.1). Taxonomy (NCBI): domain Bacteria; kingdom Bacillati; phylum Actinomycetota; class Actinomycetes; order Kitasatosporales; family Streptomycetaceae; genus Streptomyces; species Streptomyces sp. NPDC016469. The sequence continues at coordinate 163,154 of NZ_JBEYCQ010000009.1, read as the reverse complement.
ACGCATCGGAGCTGCGCACCTGGGAGGCCGTGGTGACGGCGCTGCAGCTGCATTCCGCGCTGTTCGCGGCCGCCGATCGATCGCAGGGGCACGTCCTGTGCCGCATCGCGGAGGTGACGCGATCCATCCCGGCGACCGGACCGATCGGTTCCGCTAACCCCGGCCACTGGATCAACGCCTTCTGGCTGGCCATCGTCTGCCGCGACCAAGCACGGATGACCCAACTGTGCAGCGTACCGCTGGAGCTGCTGAGGGCGTCACGAGCGCGGTACGACGATTTCATGTTCGATTGGGTCGACACACTCCAGTCCTACTGGGACGAGCGTCCCGGCCTCGGCGGGAAACTCATCGCCACCATCGAAGGATCCCACCCCGACGTCGCGCGAGTGGCGGAGAAGGAATTCATCGACAAGATCCTGTACCAGCCGGTCAACCTCTTCCATCTCTTCGTACGCAAAGACCGGGCGGGTTTCAACCAGGCCCTCTTCGAAGCGTTGGAACTGCACAAGTCGTACTGGACGGAAACCCCGGAGAGAGAGGCCAGCGTCGAGGGCTATCTGGCGCTCGGCCCCTTGGCCATCACCTGCCTCGCCTACGACGCCGGATTCCCGATCGAGGTCGAATCCGACTATCTTCCCGCCCACCTGCTGAATCGCACCTGGGTGGGCGAATTCCCCACCTGAGGCTCTGCGAGCACCGTGACACCGCTCCGGGAGGAGTACCCGTGATCGCCAGTAAGCCCGTCGCCCGCTGGACCTGGGGACGTAGCGACGACAGCGGCGACGACCTGGAGCTGTGCTTGCGCGATGTGCTGACCGCGCACTCCGTCCTCGCCGCGCATGGGTTCGCTACCACCGACGCAGACGTACGACTGTCCGTCGCCGAGCTGGGAAGGCCGAAGAACTCCCTGTTCCGGGGCGCCCTGAGAACGGCCGACGACCCAGGGCACTTTGCCGAGACAGTCAGAGCATGCCTGGGCGACTCTCCGCCCGGCCCCGTGCACGCCGACGTGCGGTGCGACGGGCTGCTCGCATCGGCCGATGGGGACGCGCTCCAGTGCGGCCTGTTCGAGCTCGGCGCCTCGGCGTACGCCGGCTTCGTGGCCGTGGAACTAGTGACCCTCCACGACGCCTGGATGCCGTACGACCTCAAGGGGCGCCCCCAGGACAACGGCTACCCGACGAACTCCGCACGCCTGGCCGCCGCCCTGCCCGCGCTCGCCGACGCTCTCGGCTCCGAGACCGACCCGGGCGACCGGAGCCCGCTCGCCAGGGCGACCACTACCGGCGCCGACAACTTCTACGAGGAGGACGGCACCGCATCCGACGTGTGGTCCGCCTTCGAAGTCCCCCGCCGGTACGACGTGTTCACGCACGCCCCCGGCTTCGGCCGCATCGGCTACAAGCGCTCCGCCGATGGCGAGGTCCAGTACGTACCCGTGCTCGGTGGACACGGAATGCTCGGGTACCTCTGGGCCTCCGACGCCGAGAACGCAGCCGGCTTCGAGCCGAGGGACGTCGGTGACGACGAGACGTACCACGCCGGACTCCGCTGGCTGGACCGTCTGCACGCCGCCCACGACCAGGGCCTCGCGCCGTCCGACGCCCTGCTGCAACTCACCTCCCGCCTTCCGGAGGGGGACCACACCCCCGGCCGCATGCGCCTCGCCGTCCTCCGGGAACTGGCCGCCGGCCTGGGCACCGATGCGCCGGAACCCGGTTCGCACGCCTCCGAGTGGGCCGCCGGCATGCACCGTCACGCCGTGGGCCTCGCCGAGATGCTGGGCCTGAGCGAGCAGCGGTACACGGAAGACCCTCTGAACCTCCTGCCAGGTCTCCAGAACTACGTGGATCGCCTTCCGCTGGCGGAGTTCGAGCAGTCGGACTGGATCACCCTGCACACGGACCTGACCGCCTACCTGGGAGACCTCATGGTCCTGCGCCACGAGGCGACCTGGGTGGACGCGGAGGACTCCACGTCTCCCACCGGGCACCGGTGGCTCATCGAGGCGACCGGCCTGGACGGAAACCGCTATCGCGTAGAGCCGTACGACGTCGCCATGGAGGAATTCGAGCATCTCCCCATCGAGATCGGACGAATGATCGCAAACGCCGAAGCAGTGCTGCACCTGATGCCCTCACCCGGCCCTCGGCAGTTCGGCATCAGGGAGCCTTCGTGACCGTGACCATCCCTCGCCATGGCTCGCCTGGGCCCGACGACGAAGGTTTCGCGCGAGCCCTGACCGAGGAGACCATCGGTGAGATCTCCTCGGTCGAGCAGGCGCCGCACATGCTCGACGCCCTGTGGAACTCAGTGCGGACGTGTGTCAGCGCCCGCCCCAGGTTTCGATGCCTGAGCACATCGGGTCGACCGTCGAACGGGTACCCATGGCCGTGCTGCGCGACTCAGGCGCACAGCACGACGAATACCTCTACCACTGGGTACTGGGTCGGAGAATTCCCCACCTGACTCACATCCGGCCGGGCGCGGATCGCGCATCCCCATCGATCGGCGTCGCCACCACCCCGCGTCCCGCGTGCTCCGCATCACCCTGGACAGCCCCGTGACCGCCGGGTAACTTTTAACCATGGCTGAGCAAGCGCTTAGCCATGCCCCAGAAGACGTAGAAGACGTAGCAGTCGCAGCCGACCAGGGAGGCACCCCGTGCGCCGTACGGTATTCAACGAGGACCACGAGGCGTTCCGGGAGACCATCCGGGCCTTCATCGCGGCCGAGGTCGTGCCGGTGTACGAGGAGTGGTTCGCCGCCGGGCAGGCGCCTCGGGAGTTCTACAAGCAGCTCGGTGAGCTGGGCGTCTTCGGGATCAACGTGGACGAGGAGTACGATGGCGCGGGCATCGACTCGCACAAGTACGAGGCGATCATCTACGAGGAGACCGCCCGGGCCGGCGTCTCCTTCGGCGGGTCCGGCGTGCACACGCTGCTCGGGCTGCCGTACATCAAGATGCTCGCCACCGACGAGCAGAAGAAGCGCTGGCTGCCGAAGTTCGTCACCGGCGAGGAGATGTGGGCCCTCGCGATGACCGAGCCGGGCACCGGGTCGGACGTGGCGGGCATGAAGACCACCGCCAAGCTCTCCGAGGACGGCACGCACTACGTCCTCAACGGCGCCAAGACGTTCATCACCGGTGGCGTCCACGCCGACCGCGTCATCGTCTGCGCCCGCACCTCCGCCCCGCGCGAGGACGACCGCCGCTTCGGCATCTCGCTGTTCGCCGTGGACACCAAGTCCGAGGGCTACTCCATCGGCCGCAAGCTCGACAAGCTGGGCCTCAAGGTCTCCGACACCGCCGAGCTGGCGTTCGTGGACGTCAAGGTGCCCGCCGAGGACCTGCTCGGCGAGGAGAACAAGGGCTTCGGCTACCTCGGCACCAACCTGGCCTCCGAGCGCTGGGGCATCGCCTTCGGCGCGTACGCCCAGGCCGCCGCCGCCGTGCGGTTCGCCAAGGAGTACGTCCAGGAGCGCACCGTCTTCGGCAAGACCGTCGCCTCGTTCCAGAACACCAAGTTCGAGCTGGCCGCCTGCCAGGCCGAGGTGGACGCGGCCCAGGCCGTCGCCGACCGCGCGCTGGAGGCGCTGGACGCCGGTGAGCTGACCGCCGCCGAGGCCGCCTCCGCGAAGCTGTTCTGCACCGAGGTCGCCCACCGCGTGATCGACCGCTGCCTCCAGCTGCACGGCGGCTACGGCTTCATGAACGAGTACCCGATCGCCCGCCTGTACGCGGACAACCGCGTCAACCGCATCTACGGCGGCACCAGCGAGGTCATGAAGTCGATCATCGCCAAGTCCATGGGCCTGTAGGGACCGCGTCCACACACTCATGAGCACCGCACTCGATTCCCTGCTCGATCTGCTCGACCTGGAGCGGATCGAGCAGGACATCTTCCGGGGCACCAGCCGCTCGGCGGTCGTGCCCCGGGTCTTCGGCGGACAGGTCGCGGCCCAGGCGCTCGTCGCCGCGGGCCGCACCGTCCCCGCCGACCTTCCCCAAGCTCTCGGCTCCGCTCGAGCAGGGGAGGCCCCACTCGCCCACTCGCTGCACGCGTACTTCCTGCGCATGGGCGACCCGGGCGCGCCGATCGTCTACACCGTCGACCGCATCCGCGACGGCCGCTCCTTCACCACCCGGCGGGTCGTCGCCGTCCAGCACGGGCAGCCGATCTTCCATCTCTCCGCGTCCTTCCAGACGTACGAGGACGGGTTGGAGCACCAGGCGGACATGCCGCCCGCGCCCGACCCCGAGACGCTGCCCACCGCCGCCGAGATGCTGCCCCGCTACGCCGACCGGTTCAGCGACCCGGGCATGGTCGACCGGCTGGTCGAGGCGCGGGCCGCGGTCGATCTGCGGTACGTGGACGCGCCGCCGTTCGGCACGGTCGGCGAGCCCCGCGAGCCCAGGTCGCAGGTGTGGTTCCGTACGAACGGCAAGCTGGCCGACGACCCGCTGCTGCACGTCTGCATGGCGACGTACGTCTCCGACATGACGCTGCTCGACTCCGTGCTGCTCGCCCACGGGCGCGGCGGCTGGGCGGTCGGGGACGTCGTCGGGGCCAGCCTGGACCACGCGATGTGGTTCCACCGGCCGTTCCGGGCCGACGAGTGGCTGCTGTACGACCAGGAGTCGCCGTCCGCGTCCGGCGGGCGCGGCCTCGGCCAGGCCCGCATCTACACCCAGGACGGCCGCCTGGCGATCACCGTCATCCAGGAGGGTGTGGTCAGGGTCCCCCGGTGACCGGCCCCCGGCCGCGCATCGGACATGAGCGGGCCGTGCGCGGACATACTCACCGGCATGACTGACGAGAAAAGCAGCAGTGGCGGGGGGTCCACGTTCACCGTCGTCGTCGCGGCGCTGGCCAATCTCGGCATCGCCGTGGCGAAGGCGGTCGCCGGGCTGATCAGCGGGTCGAGCGCGATGCTCTCCGAGGCGGCCCACTCCGTCGCCGACACCGTCACCGAGGTCCTGCTGCTCACCGCGCTCAAGCGCAGCGAGAAACCGGCAGACGAGGACCACCCGCTGGGGTACGGCCCCGAGCGGTACATCTGGGCGCTGCTGGCCTCCGTCGCGACCTTCGTCGGCGGCGCGGTCTTCTCGGTCTACGACGGGGTGCACACGCTGCTCGCGGGCGAGGACCTGGGCAGTCCGCTGCTCTCGTACCTCGTGCTCCTCGTCGCCTTCCTGCTTGAGGGCTTCTCGCTGCGGACCGGGCTCAAGCAGGTCCGCGAGGAGGCCAAGGAGCTGGGCGCGCCCGCCCGGCACTACTTCCGGCGCACCCCGGACACCGCCGTCAAGGCGGTCGTGATGGAGGACTCGGCGGCTCTGCTCGGGCTGCTGCTCGCGGCGGGCGGGCTGCTCGGCGGCCAGCTGACCGGGTCCGGGGTGTGGGACGGCATCGCCTCGCTGCTGATCGGGGCGCTGCTGGTGTACGTGGCGTGGGTGCTCGGCCGGTCCAACATCCAGCTGCTGATCGGGCGGCCGGTGTCGCGGCCGATGCGGGACGGCATCCGGGAGGAGCTGCTCGGCATCGACCACCTCATCTCCGTACTGGAGCTGACCACGCTCATCCAGGGGCCGGACGAGATCCTGGTCGCCGCGAAGGTCGACTTCCGGGACACCGTCACCGCCGAGCAGGTCGAGACGGCGTGCGAGGAGGCCGAGCGCCGGCTGCGGCAGCGGTACGCGTCCATCAAACGGGTGTACCTGGACCCCACGTCGGGGCGCGAGGCGCGCCGCCGGGCCCGCGCGGCCGAGGAGGAGGGGCTCTGAAGCCTCAGAGCAGCCCCGCCGCGTCGAGCAGGTAGTCCGTCATCGGGTCGTAGAAGCGCGGGTCCAGGACGTGGTCGTCCAGCGGGACCGCCACCTGGAGGGTGCCCTCGGACTCGCCGAGGAACAGCGCGGGGTCGTTGCAGTCCGCGTACCCGATGGCGTCCAGGCCGCGCTGCGCCGCGCATCCGGCCCAGCCGTGGTCGGCGACGACGAGGTCGGGCAGCGGGCGGCCCTCGCGCTCCAGGCCGTCGAGGATGGCGGCCATGGGGGCCGGGGAGTGGGTGTGCCAGAGCGTCGCGCCGCGCTCCTGGACGGCGACGTCCGCGAACTGGAAGACCATGCCCTCGTCGGCCATCAGGCCGCCCGGGATCCGTACGATCTCGCAGCCGGCCGTCCGCAGTGCCTGCGCGGTCTGGCGGTGGACGTCGAGCAGGCCGCCGGGGTGGCCGGTGGCGAAGAGGACCCGCTCGGCGCCCTCGACGGCCTTGCGGAGCCGGGCGGCGGCCCGCTCCAGGGCGTCGACGGTCAGCTCGGGGTCGATGGTGTCCTGCCCGAACCGGTGCTCCGGGTCGTCGCTGACCCCGCACCGCTCGGCCATCACGGCCAGCACGTCCTGCTCGTCGCGCCACCGGTCGCCCAGCTCCAGGCCCAGCCAGTAGTGCCGGTCCCCGTTGGCCAGGCTGCGGTAGTGGGCCAGGTTGTTGTCGCGCGGGGTGGCGACGTCCCCCGCGATGCGCGTACGGACGAGGTGTTCGACGAGGGCGGCGCGGCTGGGTATCGGCATGGGCCCATTGTGCCGTGACGCGTGCCCGGCGTCCCGGGCGTCCGCCCCTGGATACGCGGCAGGTCAGTCCGCGCGCGCCCCCGCCGCGGCGAACGCGCCCCGGGCCAGCCGGTGCAGCAGGGCCGCCGTCTCGGTGCGGCCGGGCAGGGCGCCGGGGCGGCCCAGGTGGGGGGTGGAGTTGAGCAGGCCGAAGACGGCGTGGACGGTGGCGCGGGCCTCGTGTTCGGGCAGGTCCGGGTAGAGGTCGCGGACGACGGCGACCCAGACCTCGACGTACTGCCGCTGGAGGCGGCGCACCCGCTTGCGGTCGGTGTCCCGCAGGCGGTCCAGCTCCCGGTCGTGCAGGGTGATCAGGGGGCGGTCGTCGAGGGCGAAGTCGATGTGGCCCTCGATGAGCGCGTCCAGCAGGGCCTCGGGCGATCCGTCGCCGGAGGCGGCGTCCTCGGAGACCCGGAGTTCTCCGCCGGCCAGCAGCCGTTCGCTGATGCCGACGAGGAGCTCGGCGAGCATCGCGTCCTTGCCGGGGAAGTGGCGGTAGAGGCCGGGGCCGCTGATGCCGACGGCGGCCCCTATCTCGTCTACGCCGACACCGTGGAAGCCGCGCTCGGCGAAGAGCCGGGCGGCCTCCCGGAGGATCTGCTCGCGGCGGGTGGGGGCCGCGACGCGGGCGGCGGCATGGGTGCTCATGAGCAGCCATTCTAGACAGGCGGGTTAGCGATCGTTAACCTGTAGCCACGTTAACGCTCATTAACACGGTGGCGTTGGCGATCGGAACGGCGCGGTACGGGCAAGGGGGCTCGACACGATGCAGCAGGCACCGGTGCTGACGAGCGCGGCGGATCCCGCCTCGGCGGCCTGGCAGGCCAACGAGGCGGCGCACCACGCGCTCGCCGACGAGCTGCGCAAGCGGCTCGCCACGGCCAGGCTCGGCGGAGGTGAGAGGGCCCGCGCGCGGCACGTGGCGCGCGGCAAGTTGCTGCCCAGGGAGCGGGTGGACACCCTGCTCGACCCGGGCTCGCCCTTCCTGGAGCTGGCCCCGCTGGCGGCCGAGGGGCTCTACGGGGGCGCCGCACCGGCCGCCGGGGTGATCGCCGGGATCGGCCGGGTCAGCGGCCGGGAGTGCGTGGTCGTCGCCAACGACGCGACGGTCAAGGGCGGCACGTACTACCCGATGACCGTGAAGAAGCACCTGCGGGCCCAGGAGGTGGCGCTGGAGAATCGTCTCCCCTGCCTGTATCTGGTGGACTCGGGCGGCGCCTTCCTGCCGATGCAGGACGAGGTCTTCCCGGACCGCGAGCACTTCGGCCGGATCTTCTACAACCAGGCCCGGATGTCGGGCGCCGGCATCCCGCAGATCGCGGCGGTCCTCGGCTCCTGCACGGCGGGCGGGGCGTACGTCCCGGCGATGAGCGACGAGGCCGTCATCGTGCGGAACCAGGGCACGATCTTCCTCGGCGGCCCGCCGCTGGTGAAGGCCGCCACCGGCGAGGTGGTCACGGCCGAGGAGCTGGGCGGCGGTGAGGTGCACTCCCGTACGTCGGGCGTCACCGACCACCTCGCGGAGGACGACGCGCACGCCCTGCGGATCGTGCGGAACATCGTGGCCACGCTGCCGGACCGGGGCGCGCTGCCCTGGTCGGTGCGGCCGGTCGAGGAGCCGAAGGTGGACCCGGCCGGGCTCTACGGAGCGGTCCCGGTCGACTCGCGTACGCCGTACGACGTGCGCGAGGTGATCGCCCGGGTGGTCGACGGCTCGCGGTTCGCCGAGTTCAAGGCGGAGTACGGCCAGACACTGATCACCGGCTTCGCGCACATCCACGGCCACCCGGTCGGGATCGTCGCCAACAACGGCATCCTGTTCTCCGAGTCCGCCCAGAAGGGCGCGCACTTCATCGAGCTGTGCGACCAGCGCGGCATCCCGCTGGTCTTCCTCCAGAACATCTCGGGCTTCATGGTCGGCCGGGACTACGAGGCCGGCGGCATCGCCAAGCACGGCGCGAAGATGGTCACCGCCGTCGCCTGCACCCGCGTGCCGAAGCTGACCGTGGTCGTCGGCGGCTCCTACGGCGCGGGCAACTACTCCATGTGCGGCCGGGCCTACAGCCCCCGGTTCCTGTGGATGTGGCCCAACGCGAAGATCTCCGTCATGGGCGGCGAGCAGGCCGCGTCCGTCCTCGCCACGGTCAAGCGCGACCAGCTGGGCGACGACTGGAGCGCCGAGGACGAGGAAGCCTTCAAGGCCCCGATCCGCGAGCAGTACGAGACCCAGGGCAACGCGTACTACGCCACCGCCCGGCTCTGGGACGACGGGGTGATCGACCCGCTGGAGACCCGGCAGGTGCTGGGCCTCGCCCTGACCGCGTGCGCCAACGCGCCCTTGGGCGACGCCGGCTTCGGCGTCTTCCGGATGTGAGGAAGAGATGACGATGTTCGACACGGTCCTCGTCGCCAACCGCGGCGAGATCGCGGTCCGGGTGATCCGGACCCTGCGCGAGCTGGGCGTGCGCTCGGTCGCCGTCTTCAGCGACGCGGACGCGGACGCGCGGCACGTGCGGGAGGCCGACACGGCGGTACGGATCGGCCCCGCGCCCGCCTCGGAGAGCTATCTGAGCGCCGACCGCCTTCTGGAGGCCGCCCGCCGCACCGGCGCTCAGGCGGTCCACCCCGGCTACGGCTTCCTCGCGGAGAACGCGGCGTTCGCCCGGGCATGCACGGAGGCGGGGCTCGTCTTCATCGGGCCGCCCGCCACCGCGATCTCGCTGATGGGCGACAAGATCCGGGCCAAGGAGACGGTCGCCGCGGCGGGCGTTCCCGTCGTCCCCGGCTCCTCCGGGAGCGGCCTGAGCGACGCCGAGCTGGCGGAGGCGGCGGCCGGGATCGGCATGCCCGTGCTGCTGAAGCCCTCGGCGGGCGGCGGCGGCAAGGGCATGCGGCTGGTCCGGGACGCGGCGCTGCTCGCGGACGAGATCGCGGCGGCCCGGCGCGAGGCCCGCGCCTCCTTCGGCGACGACACGCTGCTGGTGGAGCGGTGGATCGACCGGCCGCGCCACATCGAGATCCAGGTCCTGGCCGACTCCCACGGCAACGTGGTGCACCTGGGCGAGCGCGAGTGCTCGCTCCAGCGCCGCCACCAGAAGATCATCGAGGAGGCCCCGTCCGTCCTGCTCGACGAGGCGACCCGGGCCTCGATGGGCGAGGCGGCCGTCCAGGCGGCCCGCTCCTGCGGGTACGTCGGCGCGGGCACGGTGGAGTTCATCGTCCCGGGCAGTGACCCGTCCTCGTACTACTTCATGGAGATGAACACCCGCCTCCAGGTCGAGCACCCGGTGACCGAGCTGATCACCGGACTCGACCTGGTGGAGTGGCAGCTGCGCGTCGCCGCCGGTGAGCCGCTGCCGTACGGGCAGGACGACATCACGCTCACCGGGCACGCCGTGGAGGCCCGGGTCTGCGCCGAGGACCCGGCGCGCGGCTTCCTGCCCTCGGGCGGCACCGTGCTGGCGCTCCACGAGCCGCAGGGCGGCGGGGTGCGCACCGACTCGGGGCTCGCCGAGGGCGGCGAGGTCGGCAGCCTGTACGACCCGATGCTGTCCAAGGTCATCGCGTACGGCCCCGACCGGGCGACCGCCCTGCGCCGGCTGCGGGTGGCCCTGGCGGACACCGTCGTCCTCGGCGTCCCGGTCAACGCGGGCTTCCTGCGCCGGCTGCTGGCCCACCCGGCCGTGGTGGCGGGTGAGCTGGACACGGGCCTGGTGGAGCGCGAGGTGGCCGCGCTGGTCCCGGAGGGCGTGCCGGAGGAGGTGTACGCGGCGGCCGCGCTGCTGCGGCAGCACACCGCGTCCATCGCCGCCCGTCCCGCCGCCGGTGCCTGGGCCGACCCGTTCTCGGCCGGGAACGGCTGGCGGCTCGGCGGCGCCCCGGCCCGTACGGTGCTCGACTTCCACATCCCGGGCCACGACCCGGTCCAGGTGGGCCTGCGGCCGTGCGGCGGCGGGGACACGGAGCTGACGTTCGGCCATGTCGGCGAGGGCGCGAGCCCGCCCGCCCCGGAATCGGGCTCCTGCGGACCGCTGGGGCCGCTGCCCGGTACGGCGGAGAAGGCCAGGACGCTGTCGGCCGGTGACGGCCGGATCGCGTTCGAACTCGCCGGGGTCACCCATGTGTTCGCGTACGCGGTCTCCCCGGAGGGGCACTGGCTCGGCCGGGACGGCGACAGCTGGCACGTCCGGGACCACGACCCGGTCGAGGCGTCGCTGACCGGCGCCGCCCGCTCCGGCGCGGACACGCTCGCCGCGCCCATGCCCGGGACGGTGACCGTGGTGAAGGTGGCCGTCGGGGACGAGGTCGCCGCCGGGCAGAGCCTGCTGGTGGTGGAGGCGATGAAGATGGAGCACGTCATCTCCGCGCCGCACGCCGGCACCGTGACCGAACTCGACGTGACCGCCGGGACCACGGTCGCCATGGACCAGGTGCTCGCCGTGGTCGTGCCGGCCGCCGGTGCCGGGGAGGACGCATGACCACCACCGCCCGTGCCCTGCCGATGACCGTGCCCGCCGAGGGGCTGCCCGCCCGGGTCCGCATCCACGAGGTCGGCGCCCGTGACGGCCTGCAGAACGAGAAGGAGGTCGTCCCGACCGAGGTGAAGGCGGAGTTCATCCGTCGGCTCGCGGTGGCCGGGCTGACCACGATCGAGGCCACCAGCTTCGTGCACCCCAAGTGGGTGCCCCAACTCGCCGACGCGGAGCAGTTGTTCCCGATGCTCGGGGACATCGCGGACGTCGGTGACGTGGCGCTGCCGGTCCTCGTGCCGAATGAACGCGGGCTCGACCGGGCCCTGGCGCTCGGGGCCCGCGGGATCGCGGTGTTCGGCTCCGCGACGGAGACGTTCGCCGCGCGCAACCTCAACCGCACGGTGGACGAGTCGCTGGCGATGTTCGCGCCGGTGGTGGCCCGGGCCAAGGCGGAGGCGGTGCGGGTGCGCGGCTATCTGTCGATGTGCTTCGGCGACCCGTGGGAGGGCGCCGTGCCCGTCCCGCAGGTCGTCCGGGTCGCCAAGGCGCTGATGGACCTCGGCTGCGACGAGCTGTCCCTCGGCGACACCATCGGCGTCGCCACCCCCGGCCACGTGACCGCGCTGCTGACCGGGCTGAACGAGGCCGGGGTGGCCACCGACGTGATCGGGGTGCACTTCCACGACACGTACGGGCAGGCCCTGTCCAACACCCTCGCCGCGCTGCGGCACGGCGTGTCCACGGTGGACGCGTCGGCGGGCGGCCTCGGCGGCTGCCCGTACGCGAAGAGCGCGACCGGAAACCTCGCCACCGAGGATCTCGTGTGGATGCTCGACGGCCTCGGCATCGAAACCGGGGTCGACCTCGGCGAGCTCACCGCCACCAGCGTGTGGCTCGCCGGCCACCTGGGCCGACCCAGCCCTTCCCGTACCGTCCGCGCACTCGCGGCGCAGTGAACGCCCACAAGGAGAACGTCCCCATGTCCCTGGACCACCGGCTGACCGCCGAGCACGAGGAACTGCGCCGGACCGTCGAGGAGTTCGCGCACGACGTCGTCGCCCCGAAGATCGGCGACTTCTACGAGCGGCACGAGTTCCCGTACGAGATCGTGCGCGAGATGGGGCGGATGGGCCTGTTCGGGCTGCCGTTCCCGGAGGAGTACGGCGGGATGGGCGGCGACTACCTCGCGCTCGGCATCGCCCTGGAGGAGCTGGCCCGGGTCGACTCCTCGGTCGCGATCACGCTGGAGGCGGGCGTCTCGCTGGGCGCGATGCCGGTCTACCGCTTCGGCACCGAGGAGCAGAAGCGGCGGTGGCTGCCGAGGCTCTGCTCGGGCGAGGCGCTGGGGGCGTTCGGGCTCACCGAGCCGGACGGCGGCTCGGACGCGGGCGGCACCCGGACGACCGCCGTGCGCGACGAGGCGACGGGCGAGTGGGTGATCAACGGCTCCAAGTGCTTCATCACCAACTCCGGTACGGACATCACCGAGTTGGTGACGGTCACGGCGGTGACCGGCCGCAAGGAGAACGGCGCCCCGCTGATCTCCTCGATCATCGTCCCCTCCGGCACCCCCGGCTTCACGGTGGCCGCCCCCTACTCCAAGGTCGGCTGGAACGCCTCGGACACCCGTGAGCTGTCCTTCGCCGACGTGCGCGTCCCGCTGGAGAACCTGCTCGGCGAGGAGGGCCGGGGCTACGCGCAGTTCCTGCGCATCCTGGACGAGGGCCGGATCGCCATCGCGGCGCTCTCGACGGGCCTGGCGCAGGGCTGTGTGGACGAGTCGGTGAAGTACGCGGCCGAGCGGCACGCCTTCGGGAAGCCGATCGGTGCCAACCAGGCCATCCAGTTCAAGATCGCGGACATGGAGATGCGGGCGCACATGGCCCGCATCGGCTGGCGGGACGCGGCGTCCCGGCTGCTGGCGGAGGAGCCGTTCAAGAAGGAGGCGGCCATCGCCAAGCTGTACTCCTCGACGGTGGCCGTGGACAACGCCCGCGAGGCGACCCAGATCCACGGCGGCTACGGCTTCATGAACGAGTACCCGGTGGCCCGGATGTGGCGCGACTCCAAGATCCTGGAGATCGGCGAGGGCACCAGCGAGGTGCAGCGCATGCTGATCGCCCGCGAGCTGGGGCTGCAAGCCTGATCCGTGGCACCGCGCTCCGTACGGGCCGGGGCCCCTGGTGGACACAGCCTGAGGTTAGGCTAACCTTCCCTCGAACGTGTCACCGGCCGGTCCCCGGCTCGTACGAAAGCGGACTCCGTCATGAGCACAACACGAGCGTCCCGTCCCACCCGTCGCGGCCTGCTGGCCATGGGCGGCGCCGTCGGTCTCGGCGCCGTACTGGCGGCCTGCGGCGGCAGCGACGCGAAGGACTCCGCCGGCTCGGGCTCCAAGAGCACCGACGCCGGGCCGTGGAAGTTCAAGGACGACCGGGGCCAGGTCGCCGAGGCCGCGTCCGTACCGAAGAACATCGTCGCCTTCACCGGCGTCGCCGCCGCCCTCCACGACTACGGCATCGAGGTCAAGGCGGTCTTCGGCCCGACGAAGACCAAGGACGGCAAGCCGGACGTGCAGGCCGGCGACCTCGACATCAGCAAGGTCGAGATCCTGGGCAACGTCTGGGGCGAGTTCAACGTCGAGAAGTACGCCGCGCTCGGCCCGGAGCTGCTGGTCACGGCGATGTGGGAGAAGGACGCCCTCTGGTACGTGCCGGACCAGTCCAAGGACAAGATCCTGAAGCTGGCCCCGAGCGTCGCACTGTGGGCCGCCGAGACCACCATCCCGAAGGCGATCCGGCGCCACGAGGACCTGGCGGCCTCGCTGGGCGCCGACGTGAAGTCCGCGAAGGTCGTCGCGGCGAAGACCCGGTTCGAGAAGGCGGCGGCCCGGCTGCGCGCGGCCGCGAAGTCGAAGCCGGAGATCAAGGTCATGGTCGGCTCGGCCAGCCAGGACCTGTTCTACGTCTCGCTCGCCAAGATGTCCGCCGACACCCTGTACTTCCAGGAGCTGGGCGTGAAGTTCGTCGAGCCGAAGGTGAACTCGGCGGGCTTCTTCGAGGAGCTGAGCTGGGAGAACGTCGACAAGTACGGCGCCGACGTGATCATGATGGACAACCGCTCCTCGGCCCTCCAGCCCGAGGCGCTGACCTCCAAGCCGACCTGGGCGCAGCTGCCCGCGGTCAAGGCGGGCCAGGTCATCCCGCGTACCACCGAGCCGATCTACAGCTACGACAAGTGCGCGCCGATCCTGGAGGACCTGGCGAAGGCCATCGAGAACGCCAAGAAGGTCGCCTGACGCGACCGTTCACCGCCCCGGCGGCCGGAAACCCGGCCGCCGGGGCGGTGCCGTGTCAGCTCCCGCCGGTCTCCGACGCGGGCCACGGGACCTGGGGCGAGCGGTAGTAGTCGATGCCCTGGGCGGTGAACCGCTCCCCGAGCGCCGCCAGCCGCAGCTTGTACGTGTCCCAGTCGTGCGTCGACGCCGGCGACCAGGCCAGCTCGGCGGCGCCGGGCAGCCGCGGGAAGGCCATCACGTCGATGTCGTCGCTGTCGGTCAGGGTCTCGGACCAGATCGGCGCCTCGACGCCGAGCACGGAGTCCTCCGGGGCGCCGGTGAGATACGTCCCCGGGTCCCAGTCGTAACTGCGCTGGACCTCGACGGTGCCGGCCCACTTCAGGCCCAGTACGGTCTGGTCGTTGTACTTCATGTCGAGGTACACCCGGTCCGCCGGCGACAGCACCAGCTTCGTGCCGTTCTTCGCCGCGTCCACCACCTGCTGCCGGTCGGCGGCGCTGGTCTTGTCGTAGCCCCAGTACTGCGCGACGGCGCCCTTCACCGGGTGAGCGCCGGTCAGCTGGTGCCAGCCCATCACGGTCTTGCCGTACTTCCCGACGATCGCCTGGGCCCGGTCCATGATCGCCACGTAGTCCTCGTGGGTGGTGGAGTGCGCCTCGTCGCCGCCGATGTGGAAGTACCGGCCGGGCGTGAGCGCGGCCACCTCGCCGACGACGTCGTCGATGAAGTCGTACGTGACGTCCTTGCCGGCGCACAGCGTGCTGAAACCGACCTTGATGCCGGTGTAGAGCGGCGGCGCGACACCGTCGCAGTTCAGCTCGGCGTACGAGGCGAGAGCGGCGTTGGTGTGGCTCGGCATGTCGATCTCCGGGACCACCTCCAGGTAGCGGGAGGCCGCGTACCGCACGATCTCCTGGTACTGCTCCTTGGTGTAGTACCCGCCGGGCCCGCCGCCGACCTCGGTGGAGCCGCCGTACGTGGCCAGCCTCGGCCAGGAGTCGACGGCGATGCGCCAGCCCTGGTCGTCGGAGAGGTGGATGTGGAAGGTGTTGTACTTGTACTGGGCGACCTGGTCGATGTAGCGCTTGACCTCGTCCACCGAGAAGAAGTGGCGCGCGACGTCGAGCATCGCACCCCGGTAGGCGTAGCGCGGGGTGTCGGTGATGGAGCCGCCGGCGACGCGCCAGGGGCCCTTCTGGCGGGTGTCGCGCTCCACTTGGGCCGGAAGCAGCTGGCGCAGCGTCTGGACGCCGTGGAAGAGCCCCGCGGGCTGCCTGGCGGTGATGGTGACGTTGCCGCGGCGGGAGGTGAGCGTGTAGCCCTCCGCGCCCAGCTTGCCGGCGCGGGGGTCGAGCCGGAGCCGGATGCCGTCGCCGCCGTCCTTGGTGGTGACGGGCAGGGCGAACCCGGTGGAGGGGCGCAGCAGGCCCGCCAGGTAGTCGCCGATCCTGCGGGCCTCACCGGAGGCGCCGAGGGCCCGGATCCTGGTGGAGCCGTTGAGCATGTAGGGGTCGCCGCCGGGTCTGACCGAGGCGGGGGCGGGCACCACCTGGCCGAGCGGCCTGGGCGCCCACGCCACCGCGGTCGCACTCGCGGCGGACGCCTGTGGGGCGGCGCACGCGCTGGAGACACCGGCCGCCGCGACGAGAAGCAGCGAACCGAGGAGCCGGGGAAGAGTACGGGGAAGAGCACTGCGGCGTACCGTGTGCAGTCTCACAAGCCGGGTCCCTTTCTGGGGGGTCACTCTGCTGGGTCTCCTGACCTTTCTCCGTCGCCATGCGTACCGCGCGCCTCACGGGTGGTCAAGGTGTAGACCACTACTCGCCGTTGGTCACCCAGGCACCCTGATGAGCTTTTGCGTCTTATGTGGACATTCACCCCTTCGGCTCCGACCACTGCCGCCCCACGCCCTCCCCCGCACCGCCGTGCCGCCCGAGCGAAATCCACCCAAGCCAGAAAAACGGGGCCAGTATCGCGGTTCCCTGCCCGATATCGGGCAGGATTGTTGCGCTCGGGCCCCTTCCGCCGCAGTATCGACAGGTGCTCGAACGCCTCTCGTCGTACGACGACCTCATTGACCACGTGGTGCGCAGCACCACGCTGCCCCGCGGCGAAGCCGCCCGGGTGATCCTCGACGTGCTGGCGTACTTCGACGAGACGACCGAGGTCTTCGTCCGCCGCCGCCACCGCGAACTGCAGGCCGGCGGCCTGGTGAACACGGAGATCTTCGAGCGGATCGCGGCCGAACTGCCGCACCGCGCGGTCGCGCCGCCGGAGCTCTCGCTCCGTCAGCTGCGCCGGATCGTCTACGGCTGAGGCCGCCTCGCGGCCGGGTACCCCTTTACTTGTTCGTCGTCGGAGGACAGACAGCTCTATGTGCGGAATCGTCGGTTACATCGGAAAGCGTGACGTGGCCCCTCTGCTGCTGGAGGGTTTGCAGCGGCTGGAATACCGGGGTTACGACTCCGCCGGGATCGTGATCACCGGGAAGCCCGCGGCCGGGAAGCCCGCCGCGCTGAAGTCGGTCAAGGCCAAGGGCCGGGTCCGCGAGCTGGAGTCCCGGGTCCCCAAGCGCTTCGCCGGCACGACCGGCATCGCCCACACCCGCTGGGCGACCCACGGCGCCCCCAGCGACGAGAACGCCCACCCGCACCTGGACGCCGAGGGCAAGGTCGCCGTCGTCCACAACGGGATCATCGACAACGCCGCCGAGCTGCGGACCCGGCTGACCGCCGAGGGCGTCGTCTTCCTCTCCGAGACCGACACCGAGGTGCTGGTCCACCTGATCGCCCGCTCGGGCGCCGGGACCCTGGAGGAGAAGGTCCGCGAGGCCCTGCGCTCCGTCGAGGGCACCTACGGTATCGCCGTCCTGCACGCCGACTTCAACGACCGCATCGTGGTCGCCCGCAACGGCTCCCCGGTCGTCCTCGGCATCGGCGAGAAGGAGATGTTCGTCGCCTCCGACGTCGCCGCCCTGGTCGCCCACACCCGCCAGGTGGTCACCCTGGACGACGGCGAGATGGCCACCCTGAAGGCCGATGACTTCCGTACCTACACCACGGAGGGCTCGACCACGACGGCCACGCCGACCACCGTGGAGTGGGAGGCCGAGTCGTACGACATGGGCGGCCACGACACGTACATGCACAAGGAGATCTCGGAGCAGGCGGACGCCGTCGACCGGGTGCTGCGCGGCCGGATCGACGACCGGTTCTCCACGGTGCACCTGGGCGGCCTCAACCTGGACGCCCGCGAGGCGCGCGGGGTCCGCCGGATCAAGATCCTCGGCTGCGGCACCTCGTACCACGCGGGCCAGATCGGCGCCCAGCTGATCGAGGAGCTGGCCCGCATCCCCGCGGACGCCGAGCCCGCCTCCGAGTTCCGCTACCGCAACCCGGTCGTGGACCCCGACACGCTGTACGTCGCGGTCTCGCAGTCCGGTGAGACGTACGACGTGCTGGCCGCCGTCCAGGAGCTGAAGCGCAAGGGCGCCCGGGTCCTCGGTGTGGTCAACGTGGTCGGCTCGGCGATCGCCCGCGAGGCGGACGGCGGCACGTACGTGCACGCGGGCCCCGAGGTGTGCGTGGTCTCCACCAAGTGCTTCACCAACACCGTGGTCGCCTTCGCGCTGCTGGCGCTGCACCTGGGCCGCATCCGGGACCTGTCGGTCGCCGACGGCAAGCGGATCATCGAGGGCCTGCGCAAGCTGCCCGCCCAGATCAGCGAGATCCTGGCGGGCGAGGACGAGATCAAGCGGCTGGCCGCCGAGTACGCGGACGCGAAGTCGATGATGTTCATCGGCCGGGTGCGCGGCTACCCCGTGGCCCGTGAGGCGTCGCTGAAGCTCAAGGAGGTCTCGTACATCCACGCCGAGGCGTACCCGGCCTCCGAGCTGAAGCACGGCCCCCTGGCCCTGATCGAGCCCGCGATGCCGACCGTGGCGATCGTGCCGGACGACGACCTGCTGGAGAAGAACCGCGCCGCGATGGAGGAGATCAAGGCCCGCAGCGGCCGCATCCTCGCCGTGGCCCACCAGGTGCAGGAGAAGGCCGACCACACCATCGTCGTGCCGAAGAACGAGAACGAGCTGGACCCGATCCTCATGGGCATCCCGCTCCAGCTCTTCGCGTACCACACGGCACTGGCCATGGGCCGGGACATCGACAAGCCCCGCAACCTGGCGAAGTCGGTCACCGTCGAATAGTCACGTGACGCAGGGGGCCCCGCGGTCGGTGACCGCGGGGCCTTCCGCGTACGGGCCGGAACCGGCCCCGGAGCGGCCGGGAAGGGCCCATGCGGCCTTTTCCACAGGCGAGTTGGCGCCACGGCGCCCGGAACGGCCTCCGGGCTACGGGATGACCACGACCGGCCGCTGGGCGCGGCGGGCCAGGCGGCCGGCCACCGAGCCGAAGATCTTGCCCACCAGGCCGTGCGTGGAGCCCACCACGATGGCGTCCGCCGAGTACTCCCGGCCGACCTCCTCCAGCTCGTGGCAGATGTCCCCGCCGCGCTCCACGAGCACCCAGGGCACCTCGGCGAGGTAGTCCGCGCAGGCGAGCTCCAGGCCGAGGACCTCGGTGCGGTGGTCCGGCACGTCGACGAAGACGGGGGGCTCGCAGCCCGCCCAGACCGTGGTCGGCAGCCGGTTGGCGACATGGACGATGATCAGACCGGAGCCCGTCCTGCGGGACATGCCGATCGCATAGGCGAGGGCCCGCTCGCTGGACGTCGAGCCGTCGAAGCCGACGACGACCCCATGCCGGAAGGCGGGGTCGCACGGACGGCGCGCTTGTTCGGCCGCCAGCGGTTCCGACAGAGGGTCGGCTACCTGCTTGCGGTCCGCGGGTTCGGGGATTTCGTGACCGGCCATCGGTGTCTCGGCGAAGAGAGTCCTCGTGAGGAGAGCGGCGTGGAAGTGCGTCAGCGGGCGGTGTCGTGGTGTCCGGGAATCATCTTCCCAACCCCTTACCCCCAAGGGTACGGCGCCACTCCTCCATTGCCCGCCCCGCGCACGGCGCGTGCGGCGTTTTCCGGAGCATGCCCGAGACCGGGCCCCGATGGCAATGCCGGTTGCCCTCTACACAGACGTACCGGCCCCCGCCCCGGCCCCTTGCGGCGCCCGGCGGAAGGGGCCCGGACGGGCTCGTGCGGACGGTCCGGGGCGTCGCCCGCAAGGAGCGGAACCCACCCTTCCGGGGGACTCGGCCGGCTCGGGGGCTCCGTCCGGAACCCACCGGGCGGTCTGCTCCCGGGACGGCCGGGAGAGCGGTATTCGGCTGCCCGGCCGGGGCACCCCCCGGCCGGGCGCGCCGGCCCCGCCGCCGGGGCCGCCGACGCCTGCGAGGGGGCGTGCGGGAGCGGGCGGGCGCCCCGGGTTGTGCGCCGGTAGAACGACTGATTTCCGCACACGCGACCGTACATTTTCAGCCAACTTCAGGGACCGGTCGATTCCTTGTCGAAATGGCCGATCAACCCCCTTGCCACCAGGCAGGAAGAGACCGGGCGGTACGCTTCCGCCCAATGGGGACGGGCCATGAACGCCGGACGCACTTCCCTGCACGAGCCGCGAGTGAAACGCTTCGTGATCGAACGCTTCCCGCCAGGTGGCCTTGTCGACAATGAGCCGGTTGGTGAACTTGTCACGACGGCACCACGGGACGCAGTAGATTCGATCTTGGGCGTCGAAGGCCGGGGACTCGTGCACGACCGAGGGGACATGTGCAGGTGCGACAGGCCCGTAAGGACCAGGAAGACGCGAACACCGAGGGGGGCTTAGCGTCATGAGCCAGGACTCCGCCACCGCAACGGAGGCTGTACGGAAGCTGGGCGGAAGACGACGCCGGGAAGTCGTCGCCGTCCTGCTCTTCAGCGGTGGCCCCATCTTCGAGAGCTCCATCCCGCTGTCGGTGTTCGGAATCGACCGCCAGGACGCGGGAGTTCCGCGCTACCGGTTGCTGGTGTGCAGCGGTGAAGAGGGACCGCTGCGCACCACCGGCGGACTCGAACTGACCGCGCCCTACGGGCTGGAGGCGATCAGCAGGGCCGGCACCGTCGTGGTGCCCGCCTGGCGCTCGATCACCTCTCCGCCGCCCGTGGAGGCGCTGGACGCGCTGCGCCGCGCCCATGAGGAGGGCGCCCGCATCGTCGGCCTGTGCACGGGGGCCTTCGTGCTCGCCGCCGCCGGGCTGCTGGACGGCCGCCCGGCCACCACCCACTGGATGTACGCACCGACGCTGGCCAAGCGCTATCCGTCGGTGCACGTCGACCCACGCGAACTGTTCGTGGACGACGGGGACGTGCTGACCTCCGCCGGGACGGCGGCCGGCATCGACCTGTGTCTGCACATAGTCCGCTCGGACCACGGCACGGAGGCCGCCGGGGCGCTGGCCCGCCGGCTCGTCGTGCCGCCCCGGCGCAGTGGCGGTCAGGAGCGCTACCTCGACAGGTCTTTACCTGAAGAGATCGGCTCCGACCCGCTCGCCGAGGTCGTCGCCTGGGCGCTGGAGCATCTGCACGAGCAGTTCGACGTGGAGACGCTGGCCGCGCGTGCCTACATGAGCCGGCGGACCTTCGACCGGAGGTTCCGCTCGCTGACGGGCAGCGCGCCGCTCCAGTGGCTGATCACCCAGCGGGTGCTCCAGGCACAGCGTCTCCTCGAGACGTCCGACTACTCGGTGGACGAGGTCGCGGGCCGCTGCGGCTTCCGCTCGCCGGTCGCGCTGCGCGGGCACTTCCGCCGCCAGCTCGGCTCCTCCCCCGCCGCGTACCGGGCCGCCTACCGGGCCCGCCGTCCGCAGGGCGGGGTGCCGGAGCCGGTCATGGTGACGGAGGTGGCGGTGCCCGCCCAGGGCACCTCCCAGAGCCGCCGTACCGCCGTCCCCGGTCCGTCCGGCGCCGCACCCGCGGCGCTGGACGCGAAGGCGGGCACCGACGTGTTCGCCTCGGGGCGCCCGGCCCTGCCCGGGCAGCGGAGCGCCCCGTAGGGTGGAGCCCATGAACGACCGCATGGTGTGGATCGACTGCGAGATGACCGGGCTCTCGTTGACGGAAGACGCACTCATCGAGGTGGCCGCGCTGGTCACCGACTCGGAGCTGAACGTGCTCGGCGAAGGGGTGGACATCGTGATCCGCCCGCCGGACGCGGCGCTGGAGACCATGCCCGAGGTGGTGCGGCAGATGCACACCGCCTCGGGCCTCCTCGACGAGCTGGCCGGCGGCACGACGCTGGCCGACGCCGAGGAGCAGGTCCTCGCCTACGTGCGCGAGCACGTGAAGGAGCCCGGCAAGGCGCCCCTGTGCGGGAACTCGGTCGGCACCGACCGCGGCTTCCTGTCCCGGGACATGCCCCTCCTGGAGGGCTACCTCCACTACCGGATCGTGGACGTCTCCTCCATCAAGGAGCTGTCCCGCCGCTGGTACCCGAGGGCGTACTTCAACAGCCCGGAGAAGAACGGCAACCACCGGGCGCTCGCCGACATCCGCGACTCGATCACGGAGCTGCGGTACTACCGCGAGGCGGTCTTCGTCCCGCAGCCCGGCCCGGACTCCGAGCAGGCGAGGGCGGCCGCCGCGCGGGTCTCCCGGCCTCGCCCCTGAAGGCGCTGGTCACGGCCCTCCCGGGGGCCGCGGCCCCCCGCCGGGAAATGAGTGCGCGAGCACCCTCCCGGACCCTGTACACTTTTTCTCGGCCGGTCGGAAACGCCCGGACGCGGTGGGTATAGCTCAGATGGTAGAGCACCTGGTTGTGGTCCAGGATGTCGCGGGTTCGAGTCCCGTTACTCACCCTGAAGGATCAGCCCGACCTGTGAGACACAGGTCGGGCTGATGCGTTTCCCGGCCCTACGCGAGGCCGTCCGCGGTCTCCAGTGGACGCCAGACCGGTCCGGCCCCGTCCGGTACGACCCGGCCGAAGACCGCGTCCGCGAAGTGGACGCCGAAGGCGATGGTGCCCGGCTCCGCCAGCTCGGCGACGAGGCGGCGGCGGTGCTCGGCGGAGCCGGCCGGGTCGTGGTCGTAGACGCAGGACCACTCGGGGCGGTCCATCTGGACCGGTGAGTGCAGGGAGTCCCCGAAGGCGATCAGCCGCTTCCCGCCTCCGGTGATGACGAACTCCGCGTGGCCCGCGGTGTGTCCGGCGGTGACCCGGACCCGGACGCCGGGGAAGATCTCCTGGCCGTCCGCCACCGTACGGACGTGGGGCGCGAGGGTGTCCGGGCCGTCGCCGGGCTCCCGGGCGGCCCATTCCGGTTCCGCCACCAGGTACTCGGCGCGGGCGAAGAGGCGTCCATGGGTGGCCCAGCCCGTGTGGTCGGGGTGGAGGTGACTGAAGGCGACGGCCTCGATCCGGTCCGGAGCCCGGCCGAGCGCGGCCAGGCCGGCCGGGAGGTCGCCGCCGCGCATGGCCCCGTTGGGGGTGGCCGGGTCGGCCGGGAGCGTGTGCGGCCCGAGGCCCGCGTCGATCAGCAGCGCGCGGTCGCCGTGCTCCACCAGGAGACCGCCGACGCTCGCGACCAGGTGGCCGGTGGCGTCCAGGTACTCCGGGTGGGCCGCCCAGAACGCGTCGGTGCTCTCCGGCAGCCAGGCGGTCGGCCGGCCCTGGATCGCCCCGTCCGGCACGAAGGAGACCGTGAGGTCGCCCAGCCGCAGGGTGCTCGGGCCCGCCGGGCGCCGCAGCCGTTCGTCCGGGCCGGCCGTGGAAGTCGTCATGGTGTCGCTCCTCGTTCGTCGCTGCGTGCCGGGCGCCGCCGGGCCGTGCCGCGGCGACTGCGCCCACCGTAAGCATCGAACTAGAAACATTCAAGTTGTAATTATTCTTGCTTGATGAACTTGCTAGAATGAGTCCATGACGACACCCCCCGAAGCACAGGCCGCCGCGGAGCGGGAGCTGTGCGGGCTGGTGAACGGGCTGGCCGCCCGGATCGCCGATCACGTACGCAAGCGCGCCGTCCCCCTCGGCCTCACCGCCGCCCAGGCGACGGCGCTGCGCGAGATGACCGGGCCGATGACCATGCGCGAGCTGGCCGAACGCATGAGCTGCGAGCCGTCCAACGCCACCTTCGTCGTCGACAAGCTGGAGAAGCGGGGGCTCGTCGAACGCCGCCCCCACCCCACCGACCGGCGCGCCCGGCACCTCGTACTGACGCCCGAGGGCACCGGCGTACGCACACGGCTCCTGGAACTCCTCACCGAGGACTCACCGCTGGCCGGGCTCGGCCCGGGAGGGCAGCGGGCCCTTCAGGAGCTGCTGGAGAAGACGGTCGCCCGGCCGACGTGACCGACGAACTCCGTCCACGCGTCCGGTGCGAAGGCGAGCGCGGGGCGGGACGGGGTCTTGGAGTCGCGCAGGCGGACCGCTGCCGCGGGGCCGGGGGGCAGTGCCACCTCGACGCAGTCGGGGCCTGCCGAGTCGCAGTAGGTGGACCTGGTCCAGCGCTGGGTCATGATTCGCTCCTCCGCACGGCGCCCCCTCACGGGGCACCGTAGCCGTCGGGCCGGGCGACCGGGAGCGCCGAGACTCCCAGCTCCCGGCGCATCGTCTGCCGCACCTCGTACAGGCCCTCCGAGGCCCGTTCCAGCCGTTCCCTGATGTCCTCCAGGGACTCGTCGGCCGCCTCCCCCTGCTCGTGCCGGCCGAGCAGGGCGTGGATGCGGTGCAGTTGGTGCACGACACCGCCCGCGACGGCCAGCACGTCGTCGCTGACCACCATCTGCGCCTCGGCGTAGACGTCGCGCAGGACGCGGCGGGGCTCCTCCCGCTCCCGGCCCTGTCCGGGGCGCGCCTCCCCGGCGGCCAGAGCGAAGTAGTCCTGCGACAGCACGGAGTGGAACTGGCGCAGGCGCTGGTTGAACACCGCGTAGGAGGCGCGCCGTACGGCAAGGTTCTCGCGGCGTTCGTCCGCCAGCAGCTCCTCCCGCCGCAGCCGCTCCGCACGGTCGAGCTCCACCGTCTTGGCCCGCAGGGCGCCGCGGTGCGCCATCACGCCGGACATGAGGGTGCCGGCCACTCCCACCACGGCGACGACCAGAGCGGTCAGAGAAGGGTCCACCCCTCAGAAACTACTCGAAGTGCGCGCCAGACAGACCGAGTTGAGGCGACCCGGCCTCACGACGAGTCGCGGACCACCAGCTCGGTCGGCAGCACGATCTGCGCCCGGTCCGCGTTCTCGCCGGCGATCATGTCGAGCAGGACCCGGGTCATGGTGCGGCCCATCTCCTCGATCGGCTGGCGCACGCTGGTGAGGGCCGGGTCCATGTGACGGGCCACGGCCGAGTCGTCGAAGCCGATGAGGGCGACGTCGTCCGGGATGCGGCGGCCGGCCTCGCGCAGGACCTGGCGGGCACCGGCGGCCATCACGTCGGAGGCGGCGAAGACCGCGTCCACGTCGGGGCGGCGGGCGAGCAGGTCGCGCATGGCCTGGGCGCCGCCCTCCTCGGAGAAGTCGGCGGGGGCGATCAGCCGCTCGTCGGGCTCCAGGCCCGCGTCGCGCACGGCCTGGCGGTAGCCGTCCAGGCGGCTCTGGGAGGCGTAGACGTCGAGCCGGCCGGTGATCGTGGCGATGGAGCGGCGGCCGCGCGAGGCGAGGTGTTCCACGGCCCCGCGGGCGCCCTCGAAGTTGTCCGAGTCGACGGAGGACAGGGACTCGGCGGCGGATCTGCGGCCGTTCATCACGGCGGGCATGCCGAGTTGTTCCAGCAGGTCGGGCAGCGGGTCGTCGGCGTGCACGGAGACCAGCAGCACGCCGTCCACGCGGTGTGCGGTGAGGTACTGAGCGAGCCGGCGGCGTTCGCGGTCGCTGCCGACGAGGGTGAGCAGCAGCTGCATCTCCGTATCGGCGAGGGCGGCACCGACCCCGCGCACGATGTCGGAGAAGTACGGCTCCGCGAAGAAGCGGCTCTCCGACTCGGGCACGACGAGCGCGATGGCGTCCGTGCGGTTGCCGGCCAGCGCGCGGGCCGCGCGGTTGGGCACGTAACCCAGCTCGGCGACGGCGGCTTCGACCGCCTCCCTGGTGTGGGCGCTGACCCGGGGCGATCCGTTGATGACGCGCGAGGCCGTACCCCGCCCGACCCCCGCCCGCGCCGCGACCTCTTCGAGCGTGGGCCGGCCCCCGCTCCGTACTCGCGCTGCCGTCATGGCTGCCTCCCGTTCGCGGTCAATTTCTCACAGTCGGATAACCAAACCAAGTCCTGGTGTTGGTTCCCTTGACACTCTGCGGGACCGGTCGGCCGCTCCCCCACTCCTCTTATGGGAGCGCTCCCACTCTACGCGCGTGGTCAAGCGGATCGCACAGGCCGGGCGGGCGAATGGGCCGAGACCCGGCACGGGTGCCGGGTCTCGGGGGAAGGCAGCGGTACGGACAGGACGTACCGGAGTGGATCAGGCGAGGTCCTCCAGTGGCGGGAGGGCGTGACGGCGGATCACGTCGGCGTACCAGTGGGCGCTGGCCTTCGGGGTACGGCGCTGGGTGGCGTAGTCCACGTACACCGCACCGAACCGCTTCGCATAGCCGTACGCCCACTCGAAGTTGTCCAGCAGCGACCAGAGGAAGTAGCCGCGCACGTCCGCGCCGTCGGCGACCGCGCGCTGCAGGGCGTCGAGGTGGCCGTGCAGGTAGGCGATGCGCTCGGGGTCCTGCACCCGGCCCTCGGGCGAGACGTAGTCGTCGAACGCGGCGCCGTTCTCGGTGACCATGAGCGGGATGCCGGGGTGCTCGCGGCTGACGTCCATGAGCAGGTTGTAGAGCCCGTTGGGGTCGATCGACCAGTTCATGGCGGTGGTCGCCTTGCCCTCGGCGAGGTGGAAGGCGACGTGCTCGGAGCCGGGCCACGGGGAGAAGCTGCTGGCGCCGTGGACATCGTTGCCGGAACCGCTTCCGCCCTGCTCGGGCGTGGAGACCAGGGTCGGCGTGTAGTAGTTGATGCCGAGGACGTCGACCGGGCGCGCGATGGCCTCGAGGTCGCCGTCCTGGACCAGCTTCGACCAGTCCACCACGTGCGCGGTGTCCGCGAGCAGGTCCTCCGGGTAGGCGCCGTGCAGCATCGGGCCGGTGAAGACCCGGTTGCCGACCGCGTCGATGCGGCGGGCGGCGTCCGCGTCCTCGGGGCTCGGGGTCAGCGGGCGGACCTGGTGGAGATTGAGGGTGACCGAGGTCTGCGCGGTAGCGGGGAGTTGACCGCGCAGAACCTCGATCGCCCGGCCATGGGCGAGGTTGAGGTGGTGGGCCGCCCGCAGGGCGGACGCCGGCTCGGTGCGGCCGGGGGCGTGCACCCCGGAGCCGTAGCCGAGGAAGGCGGAGCACCACGGCTCGTTGAGGGTGGTCCACATACCGACCCGGTCGCCGAGCGCGCCGGCCATGATCGCGGCGTAGTCCGCGAACCGCTCGGCGGTCGCGCGCTCCGGCCAGCCGCCCGCGTCCTCCAGCTCCTGGGGCAGGTCCCAGTGGTAGAGGGTGGCGACGGGCGTGATGCCGGCCTCCAGCAGCTCGTCGACCAGCTTGCGGTAGAAGTCGAGCCCGCGCTCGACGGCGGGACCGCGGCCGGTGGGCTGGACCCGGGACCAGGAGATGGAGAAGCGGTACGCCTTCAGCCCCAGCTGCTTCATCAGCGCCACGTCGTCGCGGTAGCGGTGGTAGTGGTCGGCGGCGATGTCGCCGGTGTCGCCGTTGCGAACCTTGCCGGGAGTGCGGCTGAAGGTGTCCCAGATGGAGGGCGTGCGCCCGTCCTCGGCGGCGGCACCCTCGACCTGGTAGGCGGCGGTGGCCGCTCCCCAGACGAAGCCCGTCGGGAACGTGGTGGTGGCCTCGGGCACCGGCTTCGGGGCGATGTCAGGTCGTACGGCAGTCATGCGGGAGCGCTCCCAGGGGTGTGAAGGGCAGGGGCGTTGACGGGGTGGGGCTCAGGGGCCGTACGGTCCGCGGGGCGGGCGGGGACCGTACGGCTCCGTGACGGAGAAGCGGCGAGCGGGTGGTCAGCCCTTGACGGCGCCGGACATGATGCCGCCGACGATCTGCTTGCCGAAGATCACGAACACCACGAGCAGCGGCAGGGTGCTGATCAGCGCGCCGGCCATCACGATGCTCGTGTCGGGGGTGTACGAGGCACTGAGCTGGCCGAGGGCCACCTGCAGGGTCGGGTTCTGCTGGTTCAGGGCGAGGTAGGGCCAGAAGAAGTCGTTCCACGCCTGGACGAAGGTGAGCATGCCGAGCACCATCATCGCGGGGCGCGCCACCGGCAGCACCACGCTCAGCACGATGCGGAAGTTGTTCGCGCCGTCGATCTTGGCGGCCTCGATCAGCTCGTACGGCAGCGCCTCGCTCAGGTACTGGCGCATGAAGAACACACCGAAAGCGCTGACCAGGGTCGGGAAGATGACCGCTTCCAGGTTCCCGCCCCAGCCGATGTCGGCCATCATCATGAACAGCGGGACGACGCTGAGCTGCGGCGGGATCGTCAGGGTCAGGATGACGCCGGTCATCAGGACGTTCCGGCCGCGGAAGCGCATCTTGGCGAAGGCGTAGCCGGCCAGGGTGCAGAAGAAGAGCGTCGCCACGGTGATGCAGCCGGCCACGATGACGGTGTTGACGATCGCCTTGCCCAGGTGGGCCTGGTTCCACGCGGCGTCGAGGTTGTGGAAGAGGCGGCCGCCCGGCAGGAACGGCGGGGTGCTGGCCAGCACTTCGTCCTGGGTGTGGGATGCGGCCACGAGGGTCCAGTACAGCGGCAGCAGCGAGCCGAGGCCGACGACGGCCAGGGCGATGTAGGCGAACGGGCCGCCGTTCAGCTGCTTTCCGGCACCGGGCTTGAAGCGGCTCGCGCGCTTCGGTGCGCGGTGGACGGAACGCGCCGGGAGGCCGGGCTCCGAGACTTTGGTGGGGCTGGTGATGGTCATTGGATTTCGCTCCCGGTCAGACCGCGGATTTGCTTACGAAGCGGCCGATGAGCCAGTTGACCGCGGCGATGATCAGCAGGAGGGCGAGCATCGCCCAGGCCACTGCGGCGGCCGGACCGAGGTGCCCGAGATTCCAGCCGTAGTTGTAGAGGTAGACGCTGAGGGTCTCGTACTGATTCTCGTTGCCGCCGGTGGCGCCGAGCGTGCCGCCCTCCAGCAGCATGGGCTCACCGAACAGCTGCATGGAGCCGATGGTCGAGATGACGATCGTGAAGAGGATGGTGGGCCGCAGCGAGGGGATGGTCACCTTGCGGAACTGCTGCCAGCGCGAGGCGCCGTCGAGCGAGGCCGCCTCGTACAGGTCGGACGGCACGGCCTGCATCGCGGCCAGGTAGATCAGGGTGTTGTAGCCGGTCCAGCGCCAGATCACGATGACCGAGATGGCGATCTTGGACGTCCAGTGGCCGTTGGCCCAGTTGGTGTCGCCGAGGCCGACGAAGTGCAGCACCCAGTTGAGCAGGCCGCCGTCGGCCCGGAAGACCAGGGCGAAGACGAGGGCGGCGGAGGCCACCGAGGTGGCGTACGGGGTCAGGATGACCGTGCGCCAGAAGGTGCTGGCCCGCAGCTTGTAGTTGAGCAGGTGGGCCAGGCCGAGCGCGACGAGCAGCTGCGGGACCGTCGACATCACACCGATCAGGAAGGTGTTGCTGACGGCCGTCCAGAACTCGGAGTCGTGCAGGATCCTGTCGAAGTTGTCCCAGCCGACCCAGTCCATCTGGTTCATGCCGGTCATCTCGACCCGGTGCAGGGCGATCCAGCCGGTGTAGATCAGCGGGTAGAGCCCGAAGGCGCCGAAGACGAGGAAGAACGGGGCTATGTAGGCGTACGGCGACGCCTTGTCGTCGAACCGCCAGATCCGGCTGCGCCAGGTCTGCCGGCGGGAGTCCACCGGTTTGTGCTGGGAGCCGCGGGGTGGCGGCGCGTATGCGTCCCGGGTGGGAGTCGAGGTGGCCACGAGCGGGATGTCCTTCCCTGGATTTGCTTGAGTTACCCGGGCACGGGGATGGCTGGGCCGTTACGCCGCACCCCTCAGGAACACGCGGGCGCGGGCGGCCCGGGGAGGGGCCGCCCGCGCCCGGGCGGGTCCGGCGGATCAGGCCGGACACGCCCTGGCGAACGTCAGCCGATCACCTTGTCGATGGCCTTGGTAGCGGCCTCCCACGCGTCGTCCGGCTTGGTGCCGCGCTGCTCCATGTTGTTGATCTGGGTGGAGATGGTGTCCTTGATCGCAGCGTCCTTCGGGCCGAGGATCGTCTCGGGGATGGACTTGGCCTCGTCGGCGTAGAGCTGGCCGATCGGGGCGTTGTTGAAGTACGGCAGGGTCGCGTTCTTCACGTCCGCCAGCTCGTACGCGCCCGTGTTGGACGGGAAGGAACCGATCGCCTTGAAGACGGCGGCCTGCTGCTCGGGGGCGGTCAGCCACTTGACGAGCTTGGTGGCCTCGTCGACGTTCTTGCCGGCCTTCGGGACGCCGAGGAAGGAGCCGCCCCAGTTGGCCGCGGTGGTGCCGGGGGCGGTGGTGATGTCCCACTTGCCCTTGTTCGCGTCACCGGCGTTCACGGAGATCTGGCCGGCCATCCAGGCGGGGCAGACCACGGTGGCCATGGTGCTCTTGCGGAGCGCGGCCTTCCACGGGTCGCTGAACTGGGCGAGGCCCTGGGACAGCTTCTTGTCCGCGGCCTCGGCCGCCAGGTTCCAGCCCTGCTGGACGCTGGGGCTCTCCTTGTAGATCGCCTTGCCGCTCTCGTCGTAGTACTGCTTCGCGTTGGAGCTGACGACGGCGTTGTACATGGCGCTGGCGGAGTCCATGAAGTACGTGCCCGCGGGGGCCTTCTTCTTGTACTCCTCACCGAGCTTGAGGTAGTCCTCCCAGCCGCCGGAGATCTTGGCCGCGACCTCCTTGCGGTCGGTCGGCAGACCGGCCTTCTTGAACAGCTCGGCGTTGTAGCAGAGCGACATCGGGCCGATGTCGGTGCCCGCGCCGATCACCTTGCCGTCAGACGTGGTGGCCTGCTTCTCCTTCCACGACACGAACTCCTTGACGTCGATGACCTTGCTCAGGTCGGCGAACTGGTCCGCCTTGGTGTCGACGAGCTCCTTGATGCGGCCGACCTCAAGCCCCTGGACGTCGGCGAGACCGCTGCCCGAGTTCAGCTGCTGGAGCAGCTTCGGGTAGTAGACCTTCTCATCGGCGGTGGTGTCTTCCTTCACCGTGATGTTCGGGTGCAGCTCGTGGTACTTGGCGAAGAGACCGGCTTCCTTGTAGCCGAACTGGCCGTAGTCGGCGACGGTCAGCGTGATCTTCCCGTTCGCGCCGGAGGACTCGTTCGAGTCGGAGTCGTCGCTGCTGCAGCCGGTCAGCAGCAGCGCCGAAGCGGTCAGGCCCGTGGTGGCCAGGACCGCAACTCTGCGGCTCCGGCCGGCGACGGTGCGGGTGATACGCATTCCACTACTCCTTGTTCCAGGGTGGGACTGGCTCACTGCGTGGCATACGCGCTGGTGAGTGCGGGTGCCTGATGGTTTGGGGGGAGTACACGGGCAGTGCCGTTCACGCGAGAAATTCCCGTGTGATGTGGGAGCGCTCCCATGCGTCGATGTCGGAAGATTGCTGCCTTCGGGGGGTGGGTGTCAAGAGTTGAAGACGCTTCCGTTGCGCGAGCGTGTCCTGCAAGTCACGAGACCGTGTCCGGCCGAAGGCTTGCCAAAGCGGTCCGCCACGTTCCGGCGGACAGCGGATTTCCGAATTCCCGCAGGTGGGGGCCGGGTTGAGGTTGGATCTTGGTCGAGGGCCCGCAGAAAACCGGCTGCTGTGCCGGTTTTTCGGCACGGGCCGGAAACAGCCCGCCAGGGCTTCGGGGGCCCCGCCGGGAAGTGAACGGGGTACGGCACGGAGGGGGCGCGGATGCGGACCTACGCGTTCTTTGCCCGAACTCGGGGGCGTCCCCGGCGCCTTCGGGCCCGGCCGGAGCGCCGCCCCGGAGTCACGTCCCCCGCAGCCGGACCAGCGTGGACTCCAGCTCCTCCTGGGCCGCGCGCGCCGCGGCTTCCGGGTCGCCCGACACGACGGCCGCGACGAGGGCGCGGTGGCCCGCGTGGCCGTGCTGCGGGTCCTGGCGGCGCAGGCCCAGAAGGTCCACGAGGTCGATGAGGCCCTGGCGGAGGGCCGGGACGAACTCGGCGAACAGATCGGTGAGGACCGGGTTGTGCGCGGCGGCCACGACCGCCCGGTGCACCGCGATGTCCGCGTCCACGAAGTCCGCGTCGTCGAGGCCGGCGCCCGCCCTCAACCTGGCGGTGAGCGCCGCGTCGAGGGCGGTCAGGTCCTCGTCGGTGCGGCGGCGGGCGGCGAGGCGGGCGGCCTGGACCTCGATGAGCATGCGGACCTCGTAGACGTCGGTGACCGACGCCCTGCGCAGCCGTACCGGCCAGTCCTCCGTGACGTGATCGGCGACGACGAAGACGCCGGCGCCCTGGCGCGACTGGAGCAGGCCGAGCGTCGCGAGCGTACGGACCGCCTCGCGGACCGTGGAGCGGCCCACGCCCAGCTCGCGGGCGAGGGTGGTCTCGCCCGGCAGCTTCGTGCCGACCGGCCAGTGCCCCTCGGTGATCTGCGAGCGCAGGTGGCTGGTCGCCTGTTCCACGAGGGGGCTGGGGCGGAGAGGGCCGAGCGGGGACACGTCGTTCACCTGTCAGGTTGTCTGAGGGGTTGCGTTCTGGTTACTGTACCGCCCATGACGTACCGCGGTCTCCTCCTTCTCGGCTGCCGCGGCGGGGCCTGAAGCGATCGGCACCCCGCCGCGGGGTGCCGTGCTGTGCCGGTCGCATCCGGCGATGCGAGAAGAGACACCGTTCATGCCCGAGCCCATGTCCGCGGCCACGTCCGACGCCCGGTCCCCGATGCACAGCTTCCCCACCATCTGCACGCCGCGCGGCCCGGTCCCCCAGGCGGCACCCCGCTGGAACCCGCAACGCTCCAGCTCCATGCCCTCGCACCGCTACCGCTCCGCGTACGACCGGGTCGCGGTCCCGCTGACCGGGCGGAGCTGGCCGCACGCCCGTATCGAGCGCGCACCGCTGTGGGTGCCGGTCGACCTGCGGGACGGCAACCAGGCGCTGGCCGAGCCGATGGACACCCCGCGCAAGCGGCGGATGTTCGACCTGCTGGTCGCGATGGGCTTCAAGGAGATCGAGGTCGGCTACCCGTCCGCGAGCCGCACCGACTTCGACTTCGTACGCCACCTGGCGACCAGTGGGGCCGTTCCCGACGACGTCACCGTGGTCGTCTTCACCCCCGCCAAGGCCGACCTGATCGACCGCACCTTCGAGTCCGTGGCCGGCCTGGACCGCGTCGTCGTCCACCTCTACATCGCGACCGCCCCCGTCTGGCGCGAGGTGGTCCTGGGCCGCGACCGGGCCGACGTGCACGGCGTGGTGCTGGACGCGGCCCGGCAGATGGACCGGCTGGCCCGGGCCAGGCCCGGCGCGGACATCCGGTTCCAGTTCTCGCCCGAGGTCTTCAACCTGACCGAGCCGGACTACATCCTGGAGGTCTGCGACAGCCTCACCGAGCTGTGGGACGCCTCGCCGGACCGGCCGGTCGTCCACAACCTGCCTGCCACCGTGGAGATCGGCACGCCCAACGTGTACGCCGACCAGATCGAGTACATGCACCGCCATCTGGCCCGGCGCGACGCGGTGATCCTCTCCGTGCACCCGCACAACGACCGGGGCACGGGCGTGGCCTGCGCGGAGCTGGCGGTGCTGGCGGGCGCCCAGCGGGTGGAGGGCTGCCTGTTCGGCAACGGGGAGCGCACCGGCAACGTCGACCTGGTCAACCTGGCGCTCAACCTGCACGCGCAGGGCGTCGACCCGATGATCGACTTCTCGGACATCGACGAGATCCGCCGCACGGTCGAGCACTGCAACCGGCTGCCGGTGCCGCCGCGCCATCCGTACGGCGGGGACCTGGTGTACACCGCGTTCTCCGGCACCCACCAGGACGCCATCAGCAAGGGCTTCGCCCACCGCGCGAGCAGTGCGTCGGAGCTGTGGGAGGTGCCCTACCTGCCGATCGACCCGGCCGACGTCGGGCGTACGTACGAGGCCGTCATCCGGGTCAACTCGCAGTCCGGCAAGGGCGGCATCGCCCATCTGCTGCGCACCGGCCACGGCGTGGACCTGCCGGCCGGGATGCGGGCCGAGTTCTCCCGTACGGTGCAGCGGTCGACCGACGACAGCGGTACGGAGGCCACCCCGAAGGACCTGTGGAACCTCTTCGAGGCGGCGTACCTGGTCCCCGGTCGGGACGGCGGGGTCGCCCTCACCTCCTGGTCGGCGCAGACCGGGCCGGCCGGTGAGCACCGCTTCGTCTGCACCCTGCGCGTGGACGACCGGGAGGGCGACTACGAGGGGACGGGCACCGGCCCGGTCACGGCGTTCGCGGACGCGCTGGCGGCGGCCGGGGTGGAGGTGGACGTCCTGGACCTGATGGAGCAGGAGCCCTCGGGCCCGCCCGGTACCCGGGTGACGACGGCGTACGCGCGCTGCCGGGCCGGCCGCGAGGAGCGCTGGGGCGCGGGCCGGGACGCCTCGGGCGTGGCCGCGTCCGTGGCGGCGGTGCTGTCGGCGGTGAACCGGGCGCGAGGGTAGCGGACGGCGGAGAGGAGAGCGCCCCGGCCGGGAGGAAGGGGGGGCTCGTCCCGGCCGGGGCAGTGGGGCGCGCAC
Organism: Streptomyces sp. NPDC016469; assembly: GCF_040632905.1. Taxonomy (NCBI): domain Bacteria; kingdom Bacillati; phylum Actinomycetota; class Actinomycetes; order Kitasatosporales; family Streptomycetaceae; genus Streptomyces; species Streptomyces sp. NPDC016469. The sequence continues at coordinate 129,104 of NZ_JBEYCQ010000009.1, read as the reverse complement.
CCCGGCCGGGGGTGGGGGGAAGGGGGCCGGGCCGGGGTGCGCGGAGGGGGGTGTGGTCCTACTTGTACGCGCCGAACGCCTTGGTGAAGGCGAGCGGTTCCTGGGCGATCGAGCTGCACGAGGCGTCCGCGGTGGGCTTGGCACCGCCCGCGCACTCCTTGTCCCGGGTGCCGGACCACATCGCGAGCCAGGCGAGGCCCTTCTCCTTCGCGAAGGCGACGAGCTGGGTGGCGTCCTCGACCTTGAAGACCTCGGTGCTGACGTCGTTCACGCCGATCATCGGGGTGACGGCGACGGCCTTCCACGCCTCGGCGTCGGAGAGCCCGAGCACGCCCTTGATCTGGGCCTGCGTGGCGGTGGCGGCCTGGACGGCGTACGTGCCCATGTCGCCGCTGTAGGAGGCGCCGTAGTCCATCGCCATGATGTTGACGGCGCCGACGTCCACGCCGTTCTTCTTCGCGTCCGCGATCAGGTCGACGCCGGGCTGGGTCAGGCCCTCGGGCATCACCGGCAGCGTGAAGGACACGTCCAGGCCGGGGTGCGCCTTCTGGAGCTGCGCGATGGCCTGCGAGCGGCGGGTGTTGGCGGCGGTGTCGGGGAGCGCGCCGCCCTCGATGTCGAAGTCGACCTTGGTCAGCTTGTACGTGTCGACGACCTTGCCGTACGCGGCGGCGAGGTCGGCCGCCGAGGTGCAGCGCAGGGCCAGTTCGGATCCCGCGGCCCCGCCGAAGGAGACCCGGACGTCGCCGCCGGCCGCGCGCAGGGCGCCGATCTGGGACGCCACGTGGTCGTCGCCGAGGCCGGTGACCCCGCCCCAGAGCGGGGCGCAGCTGCCGCCGGAGGTGATGAAGGCGAGGTTGAACTGCTTGACGCCGGTCTTGTTCGCGGTGTCGACCAGGTCGTACGCGGGGTAGAGCGAGGTGTCCACGTACGGGGCGAAGCGGGCGCCGCTCGCGGTGCCTCCGCCGTCGTCGGTCTTCGTGGGGGTGGGGGTCGGCGTCGGGGTCGCCGTTCCGGTGGGCTTCCCGGTGGGGGTGGCCGTGGGGGCCGGGGTCGCGGACCCGGTGGGGCGGCCGCTGGGTTCGGGGGTGGCGCCGGGGTCCACGGAGCACTTGGCGCCGTCGATGAGGCAGCCGGTGGGGTCGGCCGCGGTGCCGTCGGAGGCGGCGACGAAGCCGACGGTGACGGACTGCCCGGCGGCCAGCTGCTTGTTCCAGCTCGCGGGGCGGACGGTGACGTGGTTGCCGCTGACGGTGTGGTCGCCGTTCCACAGCGAGCCGATCTTCGTGCCCGCCGGGAGGTCGAACTCCAGGGTCCAGCCGGTCTTCGCCGAGCCGGTGTCGTTGGTGACGACGTACTGCCCGGTGTAGCCGCCGGTCCAGCCGCTGGTACGGGTGTACGCGGCGCCGACCGCCGACGCCTGCGCCGTGCCGGTGAGGGCGAACACCGTCCCTCCGATCACCGCGGCCGCGACGACCGAGCCGATCACCTTGGTCCTGGTGCCCATCGTGCGCCGGTGCGTACTGGTGCCCATCGCGTGCCTGCCTCGTCGTACGGGAGTGGGGATGCGGGAGCACGCTAGCGGCTGCGGAACGGGCAAATGGGGCGAGCCGGGCCGGGGTCGAGGTTCTTAGGACTGCCTTAAGGAGCGCATCGGCCACGCTAAAGGTTGGCGCGTCCCACGCCCCGGCGGCGGCGCTGACGGCCCACCCGGTGGCCCCGCCCGCCCCCCTGCGGGCGCTGTCCGTCGAGCCCGATCCAGACCCGGACCTCCGTGCCGCCCAGCACCGAGCGGCCGATGCGCACGTCGCCGCCGGTGGACTCGGCGACCCGGCGCACGATGTCGAGCCCGAGCCCGGTCGAGCCCACCGCGTCCCGGGCCCCGCCGCGCGCCAGGGCCGCCTTCGGGTCGGCGATCCCGCCGCCCGCGTCCGAGACCAGCACGATCACCGCGTCACCGCTGTGGTGCACGTCGACCGCGAAGGCCGTGCCCTCGGGGGTGTGCCGGAAGACGTTGCCGAGCAACGCGTCGAGCGCGGCCGCCAGTTCGGGCCGGGCGACCGGGATGCGTACCGTGCGGTCCACCCCGGCGAGGCGCACCACGCGGCCCTCGTCCTCGGCCAGGGCGGACCAGAAGGCCATCCGCTCGCGGATCACCTCGGAGGCGTCGCAGCCGGCGCCGGGCCCGCCCGGCTGTGTCTGGGGGCGCTGCTCGCGGGCGGTCCGGATGATCGTGTCCACCTCGCGCTCCAGCTGTTCGACGGCCGCCCGGGTCTGCTCGGCCGCGGGGCCCTCGCCGAGCGAGGCGGCGTTCAGCCGGAGGACGGTGAGCGGGGTGCGCAGCCGGTGCGAGAGGTCGGCGGCCAGTTCGCGTTCGTTGGCGAGGAGCTGGACGACCTGGTCGGCCATGGAGTTGAACGCGACGGCGGCGGAGCGCAGTTCGTCCGGGCCCTCCTCGGGGACGCGGGTGCCGAGCCGCCCCTCCCCCAGGTCGTGGGCGGCGCCCGCGAGGCGGCGGGCGGGCTCGACCATGCGGATGCCGAGGCGGTCGGCCACGGCGACCGAGCCGACGACGAGCGCGACGGCGACGCCCGCCAGCATCAGCCAGGCGGTGGTGACCCCGTGGGACACCGCGGCCTCGGGGACGAACACCTCGACCACCGCGATGTCCTTGGGCCCCACCGCCGTCGGCTGGAGCAGTACGGAGCCGCCGGTGACCCCGGTGATCGTGGCGCGGCCCGAGACCCGTACGGTCTCCAGCTCCTCGGGGGTGGCGCGGCCCCTGCCGATGTCGACCGCGATGCCGTCGGGCTCGCCGGAGGCCGGGATGTGGACGGCCATCCGGCCGGCGGCGCCCGGTTCGGTGGTGAGGACGGCCTTCTCCAGCTGGGTGCGGTCCGTGGTGATGGACAGCGTGGGGCCGATCGTCGCGGCCTGCCGTTCGGCGTCGGAGAACGCGCGGTCGCGGGCCATCTCCTTGACGACGAGCCCCAGGGGCACGGCGAAGGCGATGACGACCATGGCGGTGACGGCCAGGCAGACCTTGACCAGCGCCCATCTCATGCCGGCCGCTCCGGCGCGGGGGGCTGGAGCTTCACGCCGACGCCGCGCAGGGTGTGCAGGTAGCGGGGCCGGGCCGCGGTCTCGCCCAGCTTGCGGCGCAGCCAGGAGAGGTGGACGTCGATGGTCTGGTCGTCGCCGTAGGACTGCTGCCAGACCTCGGCGAGGAGTTCCCGGCGGGGGACGACGACACCGGGGCGCCCGGCCAGGAAGGCCAGCAGGTCGAACTCGCGGCGGGTGAGATCGAGCGCGGTGCCGTCGAGTTCGGCCTGCCGGCGCAGCGGGTCGACGCAGAGCCCGCCGACCTGGATGACGCGCGGGGGCGGCGCCCCGCCGCCGGCGGCCCGGGCCCGGCGGAGCACGGCGGCCATCCGGGCCGACAGGTGCTCCACGGAGAACGGCTTGGTGAGGTAGTCGTCGGCGCCGTCGTTGAGCAGCCGGACGATCTCGCTCTCGTCGTCCCGGGCGGTCGCGATGATGACGGGCACGTCGGTGATGCCGCGCAGCATCTTCAGGGCCTCGGAGCCGTCGAGATCAGGCAGCCCGAGATCGAGAATGACCACGTCGAAGCGGAAATGGGCGACTTCGCGCAGCGCTTCGAGCGCGGTGCCGACGCTCCGTACGGTGTGACCGGCCTCCGTCAGGTGCCGGATGAGGGCGGAACGTACGAACTGGTCGTCCTCGACCACGAGCACACTGGGCATGGGCGGCACCGTACGCCATCCGATCTGCCCGGGTGTCATGTCCACCTGGTCCGTGGTGCAGGATGTTGATGATGCAACGAGGTCTGGTACACGCGCTGGCGTGGTCGCTCGCCACCGGCGCGGCGGTCACGGTCTCGTGGTGGGGTGTGCACGCCGTGCTCGCGGGCACGGTGTACGACCCGCCGCGCGCGGTCCCGGTCGCGGCGCCGACCACGGAGAGCCTGACGTCCTCGACGCACCGCCCCGCCCCCTCGGCCTCGCCGTCCCCCGAGCCCCGGGCCACCACCCCGAAGCCGCCCCCGCCCCCTTCCCGCAAGCCGTCCCCGTCACGCACCCCGGCGCCCAACACCCCGCGCCCTGCGTCGGGGACGACCGCCGCGGCCGGGCAGGCGCGGAGTTACGCGACCGACGGCGGCCGGGTCGTCTTCGAGATCGGGGCCGACTCGGCGGAGCTGGTGTCGGCGACCCCGGAACCGGGCTGGTCGATGCGGGTGTGGTCCAACACGACATGGATACGGGTCGACTTCACCCGGGACGACGGCACGACGGTCTCCGTCTTCTGCACGTGGAACGACCACGCGCCCCAGGTGGACATCGTCAACTCGTAGCCCGTACGGGAAGGACGTCAGCGGAACGCGTCCGGGGGCGGCGGCGGTGACGGGCGGGCGTCCGCGTCGTGCACCGGGGCCGCGCCGCCGGTGAAGTCCGCGAGGGCACGGCCGTGTTCGACGCGCCCGGGATGCGGGTCGGTCGCGACGCGGCGGGTGAGCCGGTCGATCTCCGGCGCGGTGTCGGAGGCGAGCAGGACCGCGTTGCCGAAGCGGCGGCCCCGCCACACCGTGGGGTCGGCGGCGAGCGCGAGTGCGGGGAAGACCGTGGCGGCGGTGGCGATCTGGCCGCGCAGATGGGCCAGCGGCGGCCCGTCCGCGAGGTTGGCGACGTAACTCCCGCCGGGCTTCAGGACCCGGCGCACCTCGGCGAGGAACTCGGTGGTGGTCAGGTGCGCCGGGGTGCGGGCGCCGCTGAAGACGTCCGCGATGACGAGGTCGGCCCAGCCGTCCTGGATCTTCCCGAGCCCGGCGCGGGCATCGGTGGACCTGACCCGGATCCGGGCCTGCGGGTCCAGCGGCAGTTCGCGGCGGACCAGCTGCACGAGCGCCGCGTCGACCTCGACGATCTGCTGGGTGGACCGGGGGCGGGTGGCCGCGATGTACCGGGCGAGGGTGAAGGCCCCGCCGCCCAGGTGCACCACGTGCAGCGGCTGCCCTGCGGGGGCGACGAGGTCCGCGATGTGACCGATGCGGCGCTGGTACTCGAAGGAGAGGTACGTGGGGTCGTCCAGGTCGACATGCGACTGCGGGGCCCCGTCGATCGTCAGCGTCCAGGCACGCCGGCGCTCCCGGTCGGGCACGAGCTCGGCGAGACCGCCGTCCACGGGCTCGGAGACGTTGCCCTCCGGGGCGGTCCCGCGGCCGGTCCTGCGCTCCGCGCGCCCCTTGCGGTCGCCGCCGCCGGCCGCTCCTCGACGTGCCACTGCTTCTCGCCCTGCCCACTGATCGTCGCGTCCGGTTGACGGGCCGGTCGTGCGACCCGCCGTCCGGCCATTATGGGCTCAGCGGCAGTTGTCGGCGGCCTCGATCAGCCGGGCCGCCTGGTCGAGCGCGACCCGCAGCGCCGCCGGGTCGGTGACCGGGGTGTCCGCGGCGGGCGGCAGCAGCCAGCCACTGCCGGAGACCGGCGGCTCGGCGGGGATGCGCAGCCCCCGGCCGTCGGTCCGCGTACAGGCGCTGCCCGGTACGTCCCAGCCCTGGGCGGTGCCCGGCGGCACCAGGAACCCGAGGGTGTCGCAGGCGCCGTCGTGGATGACCGGGCCCACGACGTCCCGCGCCGCGCCCCGGCGCAGGATGTCCACGGCCTCCAGGCCCTGCCGGGCGGGCACGGTCACCAGGTCACAGGGCTCGTCGGCGGCCGCCGTGCCGCCATTCGCCAGGTCGGTGTGCAACAAGGGACCTCTCCTCTCATCGCCGGGGACGGAGCCGCGCTCCGTACTCCCTCTCCGTGAGGACCAACGCCCCGGAGGCGTCAAGGGCTACGGTGCGACACCGCCGCAAAGGGTGGCAGTTCATGGCGGATCGCGGCCGAGATGCCCGGTTCATCCGGAAACGCTTCGTGTGCGACCTGTCACAGCGGGTACGTTCTTGCTCCGCCGGGACACCGGAAACAACGCCCGGCTCGCACCGAGAGGGCCATGCCATGGTGTCGACACGGGCAGTTCCCAACCTCGCCTTCCGGCGGCTGCGCGGCCCGCGCTCCGCCGGGGAGTTCGCTGCCGCGGTACGCAGGTCCGCTCGCGAGATCGGCGAGCAGGTCGCGTGCGACGCCCGGTACATCGGACGCGTGGAGTCCGGCGAGATCCGCTGTCCCAACTACGCGTACGAGCGGGTCTTCCTGCACATGTTCCCCGGGACGACCCTGGAGGACCTGGGCTTCTCGCCCCGCGCTTCCGTACGCGGGCGAGCGGCCGGGTCCGCGGTGGACGCCCCGCCCCCGACTGCCCCGCCGCCGGAGCCCGGCGGCGACGACGAGGAGAGCGACGTGCTGCGTCGCGTGTTCATGACGAGCGGCACCACCACGGTGGCGGCCGTCTCCCTGGGGCTGGGCCTCGGCGGCCCGGCCGCCGCCCTGCCCCTGCAACGCCGGGTCGGCGATACGGAGGTGAGCGCCGTCGAGCGGGCGGTGCGGCAGATCCGGGTGCTGGACGACCGGCACGGCGGCGACTGGCTCTACCGGCGCGCCTCGCAGCCCCTGCGGACGGCGTACGCGCTGCTCGACGCGGGGACCGTGAACCGGCGCTCCACGGCGGACCGGCTGCACTCCGGCGCGGGTGAGCTGGCCATCTCCGTGGGCTGGCTGGCCCATGACTCGGGCCGCTTCGAGGACGCCCGCTCGCACTACGCGGAGGCGCTGGCCACCGCGCGGCTCGCCGGTGACCCGGCGCTGGAGGCGCACGCGTTCTGCAATGTGTCGTTCCTGGCCCGCGACACGGGGCGGCCGCGTGAGGCGGTGCGCGCGGCGGAGGCCGGGCAGCGGGCCGCCGAGCCGCTGGGCTCGCCCCGGCTGCGGGCGCTGCTCGCGCTGCGGGAGGCGGGGGGCCGGGCGGGGCTCGGGGACCGCGCGGGCTGCGAGCGGGCGCTCGGCCGGGCGCACTCCGCGTTCGCGCGGGGGGCGTCGGGGGCGGACCCGGAGTGGATGAGCTTCTTCCGCGAGGCGGAGCTGGAGATGCTGGAGGCCCAGTGCTGGGCGGCGCTCGGCGACTGGTCCCGGGCCGCGGGCCACGCGGAGCGGGCGGTCCGGCTCCAGGACCCCCACTTCACCCGCAACCTCGCGCTGTACCGCGCCGAACTCACCTGGGACCTGGCCCGCGGAGGCCGCCCCGAGGAGGCGGCGTCGGCCGGCCACGAGGTCTTGGACCTCCTGGACCACGTCCAGTCCTCCCGCATCCGGGCGATACTGGCCGACGCGGTGGGGGCCCTGGGGCCCCGGACGGGGGCGCCACCCGCGGTACGCGACTTCCTGGACCGCTACGAAAGTGTGCCCGCCCGCCCGGTGACACCCAGCCCGTCCGGCGTCTGAGGACGGAACCGGTCGCCCCGGACCGGGGCGCGGGCTTCCGTCCCCGAACGCCGGACGGGCCGCAAGCGCGCACCGCACCCCGCAGGGGTACCGCTCACCGCTCCAGGTGCCCCGTGTCGTTCCATTTCTGGATCGCCGGGGCGCCGTACGCCCAGCCCAGGACGGACAGGGACGTCGGCGCCAGCCAGATGCGCGCGCCGAAGGCGATGTCCTCGCCCAGCCACCGCGCGCCGAGCGCCCGCAGGATGTGGCCGTGGGCGAAGACCAGGACGTCCCGGTCGGCGGACCGCGCCCACTCCACGATCTCGTCGGCCCGGGCCGACACCTCGGCGGTGCTCTCGCCCTCCGGCACCCCGTCGCGCCAGATGAACCAGTCCGGACGGCCCGCCTTGATCTCGGCCGGCGTCATCCCCTCGTACGCCCCGTAGTCCCACTCCATCAGCGCGTCCCACGGCTCCGCGCGGTCGCCGAAGCCCGCGAGCTCGCAGGTCTCGGCGGCCCGGACGAGCGGGCTGGTGCGCACCTCCAGGCCGTCGAGGTCCGTCCACGGCCCCCGGTGCAGCCGCTCGCCGAGCAGCTTGGCCCCCTCGCGTCCGGCGTCGAGCAGCGGGATGTCCGTCCTGCCGGTGTGCCTGCCGTTGAGGGACCATTCCGTCTGCCCGTGCCGGGCGAGCAGGATGCGCGGTGCCATAAAAGGGTTCTCCCTGAAAAAGCTGGGACCTGGGATGCGTAATCTGAGACCTTGTTCCCATCATCCCGTACCTGCCCATGAGGCAACCCGGGGGGCCGCGACGGCGTCCCACTGAGCACAGACGAATCAACGCAGCTGAGGGGTGGCGACCACACCCCCGGGGGACACGCGCCCGACGCGCACCGTACGGTTGAACGCCCGCAGTCGGCCGCATGAACACGTGATGGAGAAGTTCCGCATGCCGCACGCCACCACCGCGCCCGCTCCGCGTCACCGGCCCCGCTGGTGGACCGAGCTGCCGCTCCTGGCCCTGGTGTACGCGGCGTACTCCGGCGGCCGCCTCCTCGTACGCGGTGACGTGTCCACGGCCGTCGACCACGGCCTGAGCATCCTGCGCGTGGAGAAGGCGCTGTTCCTGAACGCGGAGCATCCGCTCAACCGCCTCTTCACCGCGCACCCCTCCATAGGCATCCCGTCCGACTTCGCGTACGCCTCCCTGCACTACGTGGTCACCCCGGCCGTCTTGATCTGGATGTTCCGGCGCCACTCGGCCGCGTACCGCAGGGCCCGCACCTGGCTGATGACCTCCACGATGCTCGGTCTGATCGGCTTCACGCTGATGCCGACGTGCCCGCCGAGGCTGCTGGACGCCAAGCACGGGTTCGTGGACACGATGGCGCAGTACAGCTCGTACGGCTGGTGGGGTACGGAGGCGAGCGCGCCGCGCGGCATGGGCGGGATGACCAACCAGTACGCGGCGATGCCCAGCCTGCACGTCGGCTGGGCGCTGTGGTGCGGCATCCTGCTGTGGCGGCACGCCAAGCACCCGGCGCTGCGCGCCGCGGGCATCGCGTACCCGCTGATCACCACGTTCGTCGTGATGGGCACCGCCAACCACTACCTGCTCGACGCGGTCGCCGGCTGCGCCGTGATGGGCGTCGGAGCGCTGCTGGCCCGGCCCGTGACGCGCCTCGCCGACCGGGTCGGGGCCGCGGTCCTGCCCCGCTTCTCGCGGGCTTCCGCGACGACGGAGTCCCCGGATGTCAGTGCCGGGTGCGAGACTTCGGCGGGTGAGCGAATCCCCGGCCAGCGGACCTCCTCCGCAGAACCATCCGACGCGGCAGCAGCGGCCGGCCCGCCTGCCCGGGCCGACGGCGCCGACCGGGCCGGACGGACCCCCGACGGGGACCCTGCGGCAGCGACTCGCTGAGCTGAGAGGCCCGGCGGTCGCCCCGCGCCCGCTGGACGCCCGCGCGCTGGCGGCCCTCGCCGCCAACCCGGGCTGCAAGCGCCGCGCCCTGCTCGACGGGGCCGGGGTCGACAAGGGCGCGCTCGCCTCCGCGCTGGGCTCGCCGGCCCCGTTCGGCCAGTCCCAGTTCGCCTTCATGCGGGGCAACGCCTTCGAGGCCCGGGTCAAGGCCGACGGCGGTACGGACCTGATGCGCCTGCTGCACGAGCGGCTCGGCGGCTCCGGTGAACCGCCGCGCGAGGTGGCGACGCCCGATCTGACGGCTGCCGGGCCCGAGGGCCGCGCGGCCAGGACCGCGCTCGCGCTGCGGGAGGCGACGGAGGCGGGCGGCTGGGCGCTGCTCGACCACCCGATGCTGGCCCTGGAGGTGGCGGGCTCCCCCGCCTATCTGGAGCCGGACGCGGTCGTGGTGCATCCGGACGGCACCTGGACGGTGGTCGAGATCAAGTCGTTCCCCATGATCGACGGCTCGGCGGACGCCGCGAAGGTGGGTGCGGCGGCCCGCCAGTCCGCGGTGTACGTGCTGGCGCTCGAACGGGTCGCGGACGTCACGGACGGGGCCCGGGTGGGGCACCGGGTGCTGCTGGTGTGCCCGAAGGACTTCTCGAACCTGCCGGCCGCCTCCGTCGTGGACGTACGCAAGCAGCGCGCCGTCACCCACCGCCAGCTGACCCGGCTCACCCGCGTCGAGGACATCGCGGCGGCCCTCCCCGAGGGCGCCTCGTTCGACCCGGAGCGCTCCCCCGAGGACCTGGAGTCGGCGGTCGAGTCGGTCGCCGCGGCCTATGCGCCGGAGTGCCTGTCCGCCTGCGAGCTGGCCTTCCACTGCCGGGCCCGGGCCCGCGCCGAAGGTGCCGTGGAGGCGCTGGGGCGCGGGGTTCGGGGCGAGCTGGGCGGCCTGACGACGGTCGCCGGGGTGCTCGCGGCGGCCGCGGGCAAGGAGGGCGATCCGGCCGATCCGGCGGTCGCCGCCCTGCGCCGCGCGGCGGCCCTGCGCGCCGAGGCACTGGAGGGGCGGGCCGTATGTCGCTGATCACCACGCTGGCCCGGCTGGAGGCCGTGGAGAGCGGCCGGGCCACGCCGACGGCCACCGTGCGCCACCGCAGGCTGACCGACCGGCCGCTCGTGCTGGTGCCGCTGACCACGGCGGGCGAGGCGGGCGCCCCGCTCGGCGCGCTCGTCGGCACGGACCGGGAGGCGCCCCGGCTGCTGGCCGTCCCCCAGCCGCGCGACCGGGACCTGCGGTTCGCGTTCCTCGCCGAGCTGGCCGAGGCGGTCCTGCCGCACATCGAGGCGTACGCGGACGTCATCGAACCCGCCGAGCGCAACGAGACGGATCCGGCGACCGGGAAGCGGGTCAAGGTCGAGACGGAGCTGTGCGTGGACGCGGCGCAGATCGTCGTCCCGAGCCGGGCGGGCATCGAGTTCGTCCGGCTGCTCGGCCGCTCCATGCGCTTCCGGCGCACCGCCGAGGACGACCCGGACACGCCGTATCCGGCACCCGCCCGGGTCCCGCTGCTCGGCCGCTGGCTGACGCATTACGGGGAGCGGGCCCGGGTCCCCGGCTCCTCGCTCCTGCTGGCCTGCACCGATCTCCTGAACCGGCACTGGGCGACCGGCCAGTCGAATCCGGAGGACCAGCATCTGGGGGCCCTGCTGGCCTGGATCGACCCGCCGGCCGGCGAGTCCGGTGCGGAGGCCGCGCTCCGGGCCGAGCTGGCCCGGGACGCGGCGGGGCAGCTGCTGTGCCCGCCGGCCGGCCCGGCCACCGACCCCGATTTCGACAACCGGCTGCTGGCCCCCGCGATCGAGAAGTACGACCGGGCGCGCGCCTCGCTCGCGGCGGCCGAGGACGGGCTCGCGGCCGACGCCCGGCTCGCCGGGCTGTCCGGGGCCGAGCGCGAGATCCGGGCGCTGCTCGCCGGGGTGCTGCTGCCGACCTGGGACGCGGTGTGGCGGGGCCTCGACCTTGTGCGGGAGCTGCCGGAGGGGTCCAGGACCGAGGACCGCTGGACCCGGGACCGCTGGTCGTTCACCGCCCACCGCGACCGGGTGCGCTCCGGCGAGCCGCCCCAGCCGCGCCGGGACGACGCGGTGACGGCCGCCCGCAAGCTGTCCGCCCGGGAGACGGCCCAGGCGCAGCTGGAGGCGCAGGAGGCGCTGGACGACCCGCTCGTCCTGGCGGGCCGGCGGCTCGCCGGGGAGGCGTTCATCGGTGAGGTGAGCGCGGTGGAGATGGCGTACAGCGAGTCGAAGCGGCCCTCGCCGCGCCCGCTGGTCACGGTCCGCACCGATGAGCGGCCGCAGCTGGGCGCGGGCGTGAAGGTGTACCGCTCGCTGGACGGCAAGCCGCAGACCGCCGAGTTCGTGGGGTACGGCCCGGCGGACGAGGAGGACGGCGCTGTCTCGCTGGTGCTGCGGGTCACGGACCGGATGGGGCGCGGCAAGGAGCCGGCCCCCGGGTCGGTCCCGGCGCCGGGCGACCGGATCGCCTGGACCTTGTTCGAGCACGACCAGCGCGGTGGGCCGCAGCTGCCGGACGCGGAGGAGACCCCGTGGACCCACGGCGGTCCGCCGGGCGGCCTCGAAGCGGCCGAGCTGCCCGACCCCGTGACCCCGGAGGACCTGTTGTGACGGCCGTATTCGACCCGGGAGCGGCGGCGGGCCTGGCCACCGCGAAGATCCTGGACGACACGCTGAACGGCACGGCCCGGGGGGTCGTCGTGGACTCCCCGCCGGGCGCCGGCAAGTCGACGCTGGTGGTGCGCGCGGCGCTGGAGTTGGCCGCGGCGGGGCGCCCTCTGATGGTGGTCGCCCAGACGAACGCCCAGGTGGACGACCTGGTGGTGCGGCTCGCGGAGAAGGACCCCGAGCTGCCGGTGGGCCGGCTGCACAGCAGCGACTCCGATCCGTACGACAAGGTGCTCGACGGCCTGGCGAATGTGCGCAAGTCGGCGAAGGCGGCGGATCTGGCCGGGCTCGACGTGGTCATCTCGACGGCGGCGAAGTGGGCCCATGTGAAGAACGTGGAGCCGTGGGGGCACGCGATCGTCGACGAGGCGTACCAGATGCGCTCGGACGCACTGCTCGCCGTCGCGGGGCTCTTCGAGCGGGCGCTGTTCGTGGGCGACCCGGGCCAACTGGACCCGTTCTCGATCGTCGGCGCGGACCAGTGGGCGGGGCTGAGCTACGACCCCTCGGCCAGCGCGGTGAGCACGCTGCTCGCGCACAATCCGGAGCTGCCGCAACACCGGCTTCCGGTCTCCTGGCGGCTCCCGGCGTCGGCGGCGCCCCTGGTGTCGGACGCGTTCTACCCGTACACCCCGTTCCGCAGCGGCACGGACCACGGGGACCGGCGGCTGTCCTTCGGGGTGGCGTCGGACGGTTCGGCGGCGGACCGGGTGCTGGACGAGGCGGCGGAGTCCGGCTGGGGGCTCCTCGAACTGCCGGCCCGGCACACCCCGCGCACCGACCCGGAAGCGGTGCGGGCGGTCGCCCTGGTGGTCCGCCGGCTGCTGGACCGGGGCGGCGCGGCCACGAGTGAGCGGTCGCCCGATCCGGCCCCGGTGACGGCGGACCGGGTGGCGGTCGGCACGGCCCACCGGGACCAGGCGGCGGCGGTGCGGGCGGCGCTGGCGGAGCTGGGCGTGACGGGGGTCGCGGTGGACACGGCGAACCGGCTCCAGGGCCGCGAGTTCGACGTGACGGTGGTGCTGCACCCGCTGTCGGGGCGGCCGGACGCCACCGCGTTCCACCTGGAGACGGGCCGCCTGTGCGTCCTGGCTTCCCGGCACCGGCACGCGTGCGTCGTGGTCTGCCGGGAGGGCGTCGCGGACCTGCTGGACGAACATCCGTCGACGGAGCCGGTCCAGCTGGGCGTCACGGTGAAGTTCCCGGACGGCTGGGAGGCGAACCACGCGGTGCTGGCGCATCTGGCGGAACACCGGGTGCGCTGGAGTTGTTGAGTGCGCCGGGGGCGCGGCCGGGGCCGGCGCACGCCCTCGCGACGAAACCTTCTGCGCCCTTGCGGCGGACGGGACAATGAAGGGTGGCCGTCGGGCCGTCCGAGGAGGAAGACCACATGGCACAACCCGAGCAAGAGCAGCGGCGGCTGCGCCCCGCACCCCTGCTCTTCGAGCCGGCGGCGGCCGTCGCGGACCCGGAGCACTTCTTCGACCTGGAGTCGCTGGACGATCCGAAGGAGCTGCTGGGCCGGGCGACGGAGCTGGCCCTGGCCTTCCGCGCCGCGACCGACCGCGCGGTGGAGTTCCAGGCGATAGCGGCGGCCCAGCTGGCCGACCCGCGCCGGTTCGACCGGCTCACGACGGCGGACATCGCGCGGCGCGCGGAGTGGACCGAGGACTACGCGAAGAAGATGGTCGAGTTCGGCCGCACCCTGCTGAACGCGCCGCAGCCTTAGGTACAGGCCCCCGGGTACCACCACCGGCATATGCCCGGGCGAACCATACTCCTCGCGCGGTTCTCCTGTCCCGGTTTCCGGCAACTCTCGGAATCCGGCTGATCACTGCGGGTAGACCTGGGCACATGACCGCATGGCTGCCCGACGAAACGACCCTGCACCACGGCGACGGACCCTGCCTCCCCGCCGACCACGAGGCCGACCTCTTCTCGGCCCTGCGCGAGCCCGCGCGGAACCAGACGGCCCAGGTCACGGCGGCCGGCGCCGCGTGGCTGGCCGGGGCGACGGCGTACCCGCGCAGCGCCCTGGCCCAGTGGGAGTCGCGCCCGACGGCGCCCGGGGTCCTGCCGTGCGGCACGGCGTTCGACGTGGTGAACGTACCCACGCTGTTCGGGCGCCGGATGCTGGAGCATCTGTGGGCGGACGGCCCGGGCTCGGGTCCGGTCGCCTCGCACCGGGGCCGGATGCTGCTCTTCGCGTCCCCGGGCACGGCCCAGCGGCTGCCGTCGCTGCTGGACTGGGAGGAGTGGGGCGGCGGCCCGCAGAGCCGGAACGGCGGCGGTACGAAGGTGCCCCCGCTGCTCTGCCACGGCACCGGGGACGCGGTGACGGTCCCGCCCCTGACCTGCGACGAGAAGTACGCGGGGCCCCGCTGGCTGGTGGCCCCGGACACGCGTACCCCGTGGCTGCCGGGGCCGGACGTACTGCTGTGGGCGTGCGTCCGGGTGGCCCGGTCGGCGCCCGCCCCGACGCCCCGGATTTCGATTTTTCCTCTCACCGATCCGGGTGCTAAGGTCTACGACGTCAGCAGGCGCCGCTAGCTCAGTTGGTTAGAGCAGCTGACTCTTAATCAGCGGGTCCGGGGTTCGAGTCCCTGGCGGCGCACAGACGGAAGAAGCCCCTCGCGGAAGCGGGGGGCTTCTTCGTTGTCCCGTGCCGGCCCGGTCAGCCCCCCGTGGTGATGCGGACCGCGTACGCGCCCGAGGGGGTCCGGTCGGCGACCTCGACCGTGGCGTGCGCGTCGGGCACGGAGTACGTCTCGCCGACGCGCAGCGGCGCGTCCGCGAGCGGTGGGTAGACCGAGCGCTCCCAGCAGGCGTCGCTGTCCGGATGCGTGTCGAGCACCTCGACCGGACCGCCGCCGGACGGGGTCTCGTTGCGCACCCGGTAGAGCAGGACGCCCTCGGCGCAGGTCGAGAGGTCGTTGCCGGTGGAGCCGCGCGCCTCGACGGCCACCGCGCTGCCCTCGCCGGTCCTGATCACGGCGAGCCGGGTGCCGAGCGAGGCGCCGGGCACGGGCACGTCGGCCATCGGTTCGAGGGTGACGACGCGGTCGCTCTGGACGCAGACCACCTGGCGGTCGTCCAGCCAGCCGAGCTTCCACTTGTGCCAGCCGAAGAGGTCCGGGGCCAGGCCGAACTGGCTGCCCATGACGTCCCAGTCGCCGACGTAGGTGTCCCAGTCGCCCTTGCCGTCGGTGGGCCGGTGGTAGAGGTCGGGCAGGTCGAAGACGTGTCCGGTCTCGTGGGCGAGGACGTTGTGGTCCGGCGGGTGCTGCTCGAAGACGGTGACGACGCGCCTGATGTCCGTACCGTCGGCGTGCAGCGGCCGGTCGAAGTTGACGACCTTGGTGGCGTCCGAGTCGACGCCGGGGGCGTCCGGGTCCGCGACGAGGTAGACGATGTCGTAGCGCGAGAAGTCGATCCGCTCGTCGGCCACCCGGATCGCGTCGCGCAGATAGGCGCTGCGCCGGTCGCCGGCCCAGTCGCGCTGTATGCCGTACCAGGTCGAGGGCTTCGGCATCCGGATCCACTCCCGCTGCGGGTGCGGGCGCAGCGTGAACTTCCCGTACGAGGCCCGCTGGAAGAACTGCGTGGTGGCCGGGAAGTAGTCCGAGGTGAGTTCGGCGGGGGTGGTGGCCGGCCTGGCGTCCGGGAACGAGAGGAAGACCATCACCGCGTCCAGGGCGTGGCCGGGGCGCGGGTAGGCGCCGTTCCAGCGGTCGACGCCGAGGGAGTGGTGCGCGGGGGTGCGGGGGAGCGCGCAGGGGGCTGCGTCGCCGGTGGCGGCGCCTGCGGGCCCGGCGACGAGGGAGGTGGCGACGAGCGCCAGCAGCGAGACCAGCCCGGCGGCCAGCCCGCGCGGACTCGGCCTCTCCACCCCTGAGGGCCCGGGCTGACGCGGCACATCTACCTCCGGTTCGGCGAGCGGACACCTAGGGCCGCGGACGACTCCGGCACGGGGCGCGGACCCTGGAACCCTCCCGTCCACCTTGTGGGGTTATGGCCGTTTCGTCACGTTGGACTCCCCCAGTCGTGTCGGCACCCCTCCACTCACCCCCTTAACAGAAAGTCACAATCGATCACCCATGCAGCTGGAGTGAACAGAGGTGCGCAGAAACAATCACTCGGGGACAAACCGGATCCGCGTCCGCGTGGGCCGTGCGAGTCGCACGCGCGGCGCCCGAGGGCCGGGGCGCTGGATCGGCCCCGGGCCCGCCCTCTATGCTTCACCTCGCTTTCCTGCGCGGTTTCCGCCTCTGACGACGGCACTCCACGCGGCGGGCCAGTCCGGTCAGAGGTGTCCGGGACAGAACTGCAGGGCGGAGCGAACGGTGAGCGCAACCTCCGGAGGGCCGGACCCCGAGGCGCCCTTCGCACAGCGACCCGATATCACACAGAGTCACGAAGTGTGGCCGCCCGGCGCGTCCGCCTCCGAGGCGCACGACTACCGGGCCGCGTTCCGCGCCGCGACCCTGCCGATGGCCGTGGTCGACCACGAGGGCCTGATCGTCACCGCCAACGAGGCGCTCGGCGCGCTGGCGGGCACCGGTGCGGCGGCGCTCACCGCTCAGTCGGCGGCCGACCTGGTCGACCTCGCGGCGGACGCCCGCGCCTGGCAGGCGTACCGCGAGGTGCTGCACGGCCGGCGCACCCGCTTCCGCTGCACCCGCCGCCTCAAGCACCCCGACGGGCGCTCGCTGTGGGCCGAGATCACCGTCGTACCGCTGCCCGGCGGCCGGCAGGCGCACCTCGACGGCGCGCCCGGTCAGGTGCTGCTCTCCGTCGCGGACGTCAGCGACCGGCGCGAACTCCAGAACCGGCTGCGCCACCTCCAGATGCACGACCCGGTGACCCGGCTGCCCAACCGGGCGCTGTTCTTCGAGCGGCTGTCGGCGGCGCTCCGCACCCCGCCCCACGAGGACGGCGCCGGCTCCCGGGTCGGGCTCTGCTATCTGGACCTGGACGGCTTCAAGGCGGTCAACGACACCCTGGGGCACCGCATCGGCGACCGGCTCCTCGCGGCCGTCGCCGCCCGGCTCACGGACTGCGCCGAGCAGGAGGGGGCGTATCCGGCCGGCGCCCCGCTGGTGGCCCGGCTCGGCGGCGACGAGTTCGCGGTCCTGGTCGAGGAGTCCACCGGCCCCGAGCAGCTGACCGGCCTGGCGCGCACGGTGCTGGGCGCGCTCCAGCAGCCGTTCGACCTGGGCGGGCAGCGGCTCGCGGTGTCGGCGTCGATCGGGGTGGTGGAGCGGCCCGTCGCGGGCACCTCCGCCACCGGCCTCATGCAGGCCGCCGACACCACGCTGTACTGGGCGAAGGCGGACGGCAAGGCCCGCTGGACCCTGTTCGACCCGGAGCGCAACGCCCACCGGATGACCCGGCAGGCACTGTCCTCCACGCTCCGCCCGGCCGTGGAGCGCGGCGAGTTCACCATCGAGTACCAGCCGCTGGTCGGGCTGGCCGACGGGGTCGTGCGCGGGGTCGAGGCGCTGGTGCGCTGGAACCACCCGCAGTTCGGCATGCTCTCGCCGAATCGGTTCGTCGCGATCGCCGAGGAGGACGGCTCGATCGTGCAGCTCGGCCGCTGGGTGCTGCGCTCCGCCTGCCGGCAGGCCAGGCGCTGGCAACTGGACCACCCGGAGCGGCCGCCGCTGTTCATCAGCGTCAATGTCGCGGTGCGCCAGGTCTGGGACTCCGACCTGGTCACCGATGTCGCCGAGATCCTGGCCGAGACCGGGCTCGACCCGGCGCTGCTCCAGCTGGAGCTGACCGAGTCCGCGGTGATGGGCTCGGCGGGCCGCCCGCTGCGGGCCCTCCAGGCGCTCAGCGACATGGGCGTGCGCATCGCCATCGACGACTTCGGCACCGGCTACTCGAACCTGGCCTACCTGAGCCGCCTCCCGGTGTCCGTGCTCAAGCTGGACGGCGCGTTCGTGCGCGGCTTCCGGTACGAGGACGGCACGCATCCCAGCCCCGCCGACGAGACGATCGTCGAGGCCATGGTGGAGCTGGCGCACCGGCTGGGCCTGACCGTCACCGCGGAGTGCGTGGAGACGGCGGGCCAGGCGGAGCGGCTGCGCCGGATCGGCTGCGACACCGGACAGGGCTGGCTCTACTCCCGGGCGGTCGCCCCGGAGCGCATCGCCGAACTGATCGGAACCCGCGCCCCGGGGGCGTGACCCTTACTCCTCGGGCATCCCGTACGCGTCCGCGATCAGGCCGTAGCTGCGCAGCCGGGCCTCGCCGCTGTGGGCGTTGGCGGTGATCATCAGTTCGTCGGCGCCGGTGCGCTTGGCCAGGTCGTCCAGGCCGGAGCGCACCTCGTCGGCCGTGCCGTGCACGATGTTGACCAGCCAGTTGTCCACGAATTCGCGCTCCATCGGGGAGAAGGCGTACGCCTCCGCCTCCTCGGGCGTCGGTACGAGGCCGGGCCGCCCGGACCGCAGCCGGAGCATCGAGAGCGCTCCGCTCAGCACCTGGCGCCGCGCCTCGCGCGCGTCGTCGGCGGCCAGCGCGGCCACGCCGATCAGGGCGTACGGGGCGTCGAGCACCGTGGACGGCTTGAAGGACTCGCGGTACAGCTCAAGGGCCGGCACCGTGTTCTGGGCCGAGAAGTGGTGCGCGAAGGCGAACGGCAGCCCGAGCACCCCGGCGAGCCGGGCGCTGAAGCCGGAGGAGCCGAGCAGCCAGATGGGCGGGCGCGCCGGGGACTGGACGCCGCCCTCGGCGGTGGCCTGGACGGGGCCGGGGACCGCGTGGATGCGGGCGTAGGGGTGGCCGTCGGGGAAGTCGTCGTCCAGGAACCGGGTCAGCTCCATGAGCTGCTGCGGGAAATCATCCGCCCCCTCGTTGAGCCGGTCCGTGCGCCGGAGCGCCGCCGCCGTGGCGCCGTCCGTGCCGGGGGCGCGGCCCAGGCCCAGGTCGACGCGGCCGGGGGCCATCGCCTCCAGGGTGCCGAACTGCTCGGCGATGACGAGCGGGGCGTGGTTGGGCAGCATGACGCCGCCCGAGCCGAGCCGGATGCGCTCGGTGCGGGCGGCGGTGTGAGCCAGGATCACGGCCGGGGACGAGGAGGCGACGCCGGGCATCGAGTGGTGCTCGGCGACCCAGTAGCGGTGGAAGCCCCGGCGCTCGGCGAGCCGGGCGATCTCCACGCCGGTGCGCAGGGCCTGGCTCGCCGTGCGGCCCTGGCCGACGGTGACCAGGTCCAGCACGGACAGCGGCACGGGGGCGGTGCCCCGGGCCGTGCCCCGGATCTCGTCGCCCTGGATCTCGTCGCCTCGAATCTCGTCCACGTCTGGCCTCTCCGGTGGTGCGCTTCAGTGCCTCGTCTGTCCGGAGAGCACGAACAGGAGGATGGCTCCGTTTATTCCGGGCCTCGGTTCCGGGCGCGCCCCTACAAGCTCTTCCTGCCGTGCGCGTACGCCCGTCCGCTCCCCCGGCTCACCGGGGCCGGCGGCTGCTCGCGATGGGCGAAGAGCGTGCCGAGCCTCGGGGCCCAGGCCGGGCGGTCGGCCAGCCGCAGGGCCTCGCGGGCCGCCACCTGGTTCGCGGTGAGGACGGGCTTTCCGAGCGCCTCCTCCAGCTCGGGGAGGTGGGAGACGGTGTGGAGGGCCGTGTCGGGGATCAGGACGGCCTCGGCCTCGGGGCGGTCGGCGGCCCTGGCCAGTTCGAGCACCTGCTCCGCGCTCCAGGAGGCGGCCACGGCGGCTTCGGTGATGCCCGCCGCGTGGGTGCCGGTCACCTCGATGCCGGTCTCCCGGAGGAACGCGGCGAACCGCTCGGCGACCGCCTCCGGGTAGGTCGCGGCGACCGCGACGCGCTCGGCGCCCAGCTTCCGTACCGCGTGCACGAAGCCGATCGAGGTGCTGGACGCGGGCACGCCCGCCGCCCGGGCGAGGGCCGCGGTCTGGTCGTGGGCGCCCTGCCACCCGTACAGGAAGCTGCCGCCGTCGCAGGCCCAGACGATGGACTGGACCCCCGAGCGCTGCAGCTCCTCGATGCCCGCGGCGAGCCGGCCGGGGGTGCCCAGCGCGCTCAGGGCCTCCTCGCGGTAGGCGGCGTCCGGGCTGTCGGTGTGGTGGACGACGAGTCTGATGGTGCTGTCGAGGAGGATCTCCATGCGCGGGTAGTCGTCCTCGGCGAAGTGGCCCGGGTAGAGGAATCCGACGGTCGTCATGTCCACCCTTTCTCTGCGCCTGCTCTCTGCGCCTGCGTCTGTGCCGCGCGGGACCGCGGCGGCACTGACCGGTTTCCCCGCTCCTGTTCCAGTATTCCGCCATCCGGCCCGGTTATCGCTCCGAGCACGCGGACACGACGGCCCGGCGCGCATGAACGGCGGCCGCGCGGGCACCCGTCGCGGTACGGAGCCGGGTTACGGGACATCCCCGCGCAATCTCCGCCTACCGTCCTGCTCGCGGACACGGGAAGGTCACCCTCCGGCCACCGTTCGATTACATGCGCCTTCTTCCTGAATAGAAGTCCCGGATCGGGCAGGCGCCAAGCCTGTCCGGACTGTTCGACTGCTTCAGGAGATTGCGAACCATGGCTGACTTCCCGAACCTGTCCCGCCGGGGATTCCTCAACCGATCGGCAGCGGTGGGCGGTCTGCTCGTCGTCCCCGGCCTCCTCGCCGCGTGCAGCAAGACCGGTGAGGGCTCCGCCGACGGCGAAGGCGCGCTGGCAAAGCTCCGCAAGCAGGGCTTCGTACGGGTCGCCTACGCCGACGAGGCACCGTACGGCTACATGGAGGGCAAGGAACTCAAGGGCGAGGCGCCCACGTTGCACCGCGAGATCTTCAAGGCCCTCGGTGTCGACGAGCTGAAGCCCACCCTCTCGGAGTGGGACAGCCTGATCCCCGGCCTCCAGGCCGGCAAGTACGACGTGGTCAGCGCCGGCATGGCGATCACTCCGGAGCGCTGCGCCAACGCCCTCTTCTCCGAGCCGGAGTTCATCTCGCCGACCGCGATGATGGTGAAGAAGGGCAACCCGAAGAAGGTCACCGACCTCGCCTCCGCGAAGGCCGCCGGAATCACCATCGGCGTGATGGCGGGCGCGGTGGAGGGTTCGTACGCCAAGGGCGCCGGCATCCCCGAAAGCCGGATCAAGACGCTCCAGAAGCCGCAGGACGGCGCGGACGCGGTCAAGGGCGGCCGGGTCGACGCGTTCCTGCTGACCGGGATCTCGCTGCGCTGGCTCGCCAAGACCAACGAGGGCACCGAGGTCACCGAGGCCTTCCTGCCCGAGCTGGACGGCGAGAAGCAGTACAGCCCCGGCGGCGCGGTGTTCCGCAAGGGCAACGAGGAGCTGCGCGACGCCTTCAACCGCGAGCTGAAGAAGATCGTCGCCGACAAGTCGCGCTATCTGGAGCTGCTGCGCGACTACGGCTTCGGCGCGACCGAACTGCCGCCGGCCACCTTGAAGACGGCCGATCTGTGCAAGGGCTGACGGGGACGGTACCCACCGCATGAATGATTTCTTCTCGGCCTTCGCCGACGATCTGCCGCAGCTGCGGTCCGGCCTGTGGGTGACCCTGGAGGCCACGGTGTTCGGCGCCCTGGCGGCGCTGCTCCTGTCGTTCGTCCTCGGCCTGATGTCGCTCAGCCGGCTCATGCTGTCGCGCGGGGTCTCCCGCGTGGTGGTGGAGTTCTTCCGCGGCACCTCGCTGTACGTCCAGTTGTTCTGGCTGTACTACGCGATGCCGCAGCTGACCGGGTACGAACTGACGCCGGTCGTCTGCGGGGTGCTCGCGTTCGGCCTCAACTATGGGGCTTACGGCGCCGAAGTGGTGCGCGGCGCGGTCAACTCCGTGCCACGCGGGCAGTACGAGGCGGCGCTCGCGCTGAACATGTCGCCGCTGCACCGGATGCGCAAGGTGATCCTGCCGCAGGCGTGGGTGCAGATGATCCCGTCGTTCACCAACCTGCTGATCCAGCTGCTGAAGGCGACCCCGCTGCTGTGGCTGATCTCGGCGGCGGACCTGATGACCGCCATCGAGAAGCTGCGCAGCCGTACGGGCGAGACCCTCACCGCCTACGCGACGCTGCTGGTCTGCTACTTCGTCCTGGCCTACGCGCTGACCCTGCTCATGAACCTGCTGGAGCGGTCCGCCAAGCGGCGACTCGGTCTCGCGGCGGGCGGGAAGAGCCTGCTGAAGCCCCGTAGCGCCGTGTCCGCCGCCCAGGCCGGAGGTGCCAGGTGAACCAGGACTTCGACTGGGGCGCCGTCGGCGACGCGTTCCCCCTGCTGCTGGACGGCTTCTGGACGACCCTGCTGGCCACGGTGTTCGGCACCCTGGTCGCCGCGGTGCTCGGGCTGGCCATCGCGGTCGCCGGGCGGGCCCCGAGCCGGCTGGTGACCGTGCCGGTGAAGGCGGTGATGGAGTTCATCCGCTCAACCCCGCTGATCGTGCAACTGGTGGGCGCGGCGGCCCTGTTCACCTCCGTGGAACCGCTGACCGTCGGCATCGTGGTGCTCGGCGTCCACTACGCCACGTACACCTCCGAGGTGTACCGCGCCGGGATCGACGCCGTGCCGAAGGGGCAGTGGGAGGCGTGCCGGGCGCTGTCGCTCACGCCCCGGCGGACCTGGCAGGCGGTGATCCTGCCGCAGGCCGTGCGCAACGTGGTGCCCGCGCTGGGCAACTACGCGATCTCGATGTTCAAGGAAACACCCTTCCTCGCCGTGATCACCGTGCACGAGATGGTCTTCGAGGCACGCGACTACGGCACCAACCACTTCGTGTACACCGAGGTGTTCACGCTCGCCGGCCTGATCTTCCTGGTCGCGAGCTACCCCACGTCCCTCCTGATGAGGAAGCTGGAGAAGCGCCTTGGCCACTGAGCCCCTCCCCCTGCAGAAGAACGCGGCCACGGCCCCCGAGGACGTCGTGCCCGTCGCCGTGTCCAAGGACGACGGGCACCCGCTCGTCCGCTTCGACAAGGTCGTCAAGCGCTACGGGGACCACACGGTCCTGGACGAGCTGGACTTCACGGTCGAGCGCGGCGAGCACGTCACCCTGATCGGGCCCAGCGGCTCGGGCAAGACGACGATCCTGCGCCTGCTGATGACGCTGGAGCGGGTCAGCGACGGCGTGATCTGGATCAACGGCGAGCCGCTGACGCACATCCGGGCGCCGGACGGCTCGCTGAAGCCGGCGTCCGAGAAGCACCTGCGCGCGGCCCGCCGGAAGATCGGCATGGTCTTCCAGCAGTTCAA
The DNA here is from genome assembly GCF_040632905.1 of Streptomyces sp. NPDC016469. Lineage (NCBI taxonomy): Bacteria > Bacillati > Actinomycetota > Actinomycetes > Kitasatosporales > Streptomycetaceae > Streptomyces > Streptomyces sp. NPDC016469. The sequence goes on along the minus strand of NZ_JBEYCQ010000009.1, from coordinate 105,847 downwards.
CCTCTTCCCCAACATGAAGGTGCTCCAGAACATCACCGAGGCGCCCGTCAACGTCCTCGGCATGGACCGGGACAAGGCGGAGACCCGGGCCCGGGAGCTGCTGGACCTGGTCGGGCTCTCCGACAAGGTCGACGCGCACCCCTCGCAGCTGTCCGGCGGGCAGCAGCAGCGGGTCGCGATCGCCCGCGCGCTGGCGATGGAGCCGGAGATCCTGCTCCTGGACGAGGTGACCTCCGCGCTCGACCCGGAGCTGGTGGCGGGGGTGCTGGAGCTGCTGACGGACATCGCCAGGAACACCGACATCACGATGGTCTGCGTGACCCACGAGATGAGTTTCGCCCGGGACGTCTCGGAGAAGGTGCTGATGTTCGACGCCGGACGGGTCGTGGAGTCCGGTTCGCCGGAAAAAATCTTCTCCGATCCCTCGCACGAACGCACGCGCGAATTCCTCAACGCAGTGCTGTGACCTCGGCATCCGTCGCGCGCGCATGACGGTGGCATATGCCATACGGGTGCGCCCCTGCTGACAGCGCCGGGGCGCACCCACGAGTCCGCCGCACACCGCCCTGAACAGGCCGTAGGCGGCTATCGTGGTGGCGAGGCCGACGGCCCGCGGACCGGCCTCCGGTCCCGACTGGCAGGGGGAATCCGTGGTGTTGAAGCCCGAACCGACCGCGCCGTTCCACTCGGTGCAGTACGCCCTTCGCGTTCTCGAAACGGTCTCCAAGCACGGCAGCGGGGTCACCGGGACCCAGCTCTCCCGGGAGACGGGGCTGCCCGCCGGCCACCTCACCTCCCTGCTGCTGACGCTGCGCCGCGAGGGTTACGTGGAGCAGGTCACCGACGGGGCGTACGTCATCGGCGCCTCGCTGCTGCTCCTCGGCTCGGGTGCGGCCCGCCGTCAGGCCCTGGAGTCCAAGCTCCAGCAGACCCTGGCCCAGCTCCGCGACTCGGTGGGCGCGGCGGTCTACATCAGCCGGTACGTCGACGGCGAGATCCGCGTCACGCAGTACGCCGACAGCCCGCTCACCCCGGCGGTCAACGAGTGGGTGGACTTCAGGTCGGCGGCGCACGCCTCGGCGATCGGCAAGTGCCTGCTGACCCAGCTCGACCAGAACGGCCGGCGCGACCACATCGCCCGGCACAAGACGCCCCGGCTGACCTCGCGGACGATCACCAGCGAGAAGGTCCTCTTCTCCAAGCTGGACAGCCAGCCGGCCACGGTCCCGGTGCTCGACCTCCAGGAGTACGCGGTGGGCACGGTGTGCGCGGCGGTGCCGCTGACGGCCGGGTCGTCGGCGGGCTGCCTGGCGCTGTCGATGCCGGTGAAGGACGCGCACCGGCTGCGCGCGGCGGCGGACGCACTGAACCGGCGCGCGGCCCCGATGCTGCTGTCGCTGGCCCTGTAGGACCGGCCGGCGGGGCTGCGCGGCGGCCGGTCATCAGCACCCCTCCGGACCAGGTATTATTTTCACGTCAGCAGGCGCCGCTAGCTCAGTTGGTTAGAGCAGCTGACTCTTAATCAGCGGGTCCGGGGTTCGAGTCCCTGGCGGCGCACAGACAACGCACGAGGCGGTTTCCGTATCCACGGAGACCGCCTCGTGTGTTTTGCGCTGCCCGCAGTCATGTACGAACGTTTTACACAAACGTACTAGACACTTGTTTTAAACGTCCGTATATTCCTTGCCATGACGAACCCCACGAGCACCACCGCCGCCTCCGGCGCACTCGCCGGACGTCGGGAGTGGACCGCCTTCCTGGTCCTGCTCCTCCCTCTCCTCCTCGTCTCGATGGACGTCTCCGTCCTCTTCTTCGCGATCCCGTCCATCGACCGGGACCTCGCCCCCAGCGCCACCCAGCAGCTGTGGATCTTCGACGTGTACGCCTTCGCCCTGGCCGGCCTCCTCATCACGATGGGCTCCCTGGGCGACCGCATCGGGCGCCGGAAGCTGCTGATGATCGGGGCGCTCGCCTTCGGCGCCGCCTCGGTCTGCGCCGCCTACGCGAACAGCCCGGAGATGCTGATCGCGGCCCGGGCGGTCCTCGGCATCGGTGGGGCGACGCTGATGCCCTCGACGATCGGGCTCGTGCGCAACATGTTCCGGAACGAGCAGCAGCGGGCGAAGGCGATCGGCATCTGGTCGGGCGCCATGGCCGGCGGCATCGCGCTCGGTTCAGTGCTCAGCGGGGTGATGCTGGAGCACTTCTGGTGGGGCTCGGTCTTCCTGATCAACGTGCCCGCGATGGTGCTGCTGCTGGTGCTCGTGCCGCTGCTGGTGCCGGAGTTCAAGGACCCGAACCCGGGCCGCTTCGATTTCCTCAGCGTCCCGCTGTCCATGGGTACGGTCCTGCCGGTGGTCTACGGCATCAAGGAGAGCGCCGCGCACGGGCTCGACGCCGAGCGGGCCCTCGTCATCGCGGCCGGGCTGGCCGTCGGCTGGGTCTTCGTCCGCCGCCAGCGCACCCGCTCCGACGCGATGATCAGCCGGGAGCTGTTCCGGGGCCGGGGCTTCGGGGTCGGGATCGGGCTCAACGCGCTGGCCGCCTTCGCGATGATGGGCTCGGCCTTCTTCACCACCCAGTACCTGCAGTCGGTGCTCGGCATGAGCACGATGGAGGCCGCGCTGTGGAGCCTGGCCCCGTCCCTGGCGGTGGGTGCGGCGGCCCCGGCGGCGACCGCGCTCGCCCAGCGGGTCCCACGGGCGTACGTGGTCTGCGGCGGTTTCACCGTCGGCGCGGCGGGATTCGGGGTCTTCACCCTGGCCGGGGCCGAGTCGCTGGTCCTGCTGCTGATCGGGTCGGCCGTGATGAGCAGCGGCATCGTCGCGGTGATGGCGCTCGTCTCGGACATGGCGATGGCCGTCAGCCCGCCGGAGAAGGCCGGCTCGGCCGCCTCGCTCCTGGAGACCGGGCAGGAGTTCGGCGGGGCGCTGGGCATGGCCCTCCTGGGTGCCGTCGCCACCGCGGTCTACCGGGCGGACATGCCCGCCTCGGCCCCCGAGGTCGCCCGCAAGACCCTGCCGGGCGCGCTGACCACCGGTGACGACTCCCTGATCGCGATCGGCCGGGACGCGTTCGTCCACAGCATGCGGTACGCCTCGGTGACCGGGTCCCTGATCCTGCTCACCGGTGCGGTGCTCGCGGCGACCCTGCTGCGCCGGGCGACCCGGCAGGCCCCGGCGGCCGAGGCCCCGGGCGTGACTCCGGTCCCGGCCCAGGTCTGACCGTGGCCCGGCCCGTACCGGCACAGCGAAACCCCGGGGTGTCCTTGGACTCCCCGGGGTTCGCCGTGCTGCCCGCCGGCAGCACGTCGTTCACGCCGCACGGTCACGCCGGGCGGAGGAACCGGACGTCAGAACTGGACGTCCGAGCACGCGTAGAACGCGTTGGCCGTGTCCGAGATGTTCCAGACGCTCAGGATGATGTGCTTCCCCGACTTCTGGGTGGGGATGGTGCCCTGCTGGGTCAGGGTCGCCGGGGGCTGCTTGCCGCCGTACGGCACCGTCATGAAGGGCTGCGGCTCCAGGTCGGCCCGGGTGAGCGGCTTGGTGGGGTCCCAGCCGTCCTTGGTGATGTAGTACCGGAAGTCCGTCGTGGCGTGGCGGGCGGTGAACTGCCAGCGGAAGCTGAAGCCCTGACCGGCCGTCACCTTGGTGGCGGGCCAGTTGCCGCCGCGCGGGTCGTCCAGCTGGGCGAACTCGCCGTGGCCCCCGGAACAGATCTTTCCGTCGGCCGGCCCGGCCGCCGGGAAGCCCTTCGGGCCCTCGACGCTCTGCGGCTCCCACTGGATGTTGCCGCAGCCGGTCACCGTGCCGTTGGCGCACAGCTTCTGACGGCTGATCGGGTTGTCCGTGTAGCCGTGGCTGCTGGCGCTGCTCGTCGCGAACATCGAGACGCCCGCTACCGCAAGGCCGACCAGGGCCGCGCTTGCCTTCATACGCATGTGATGTCGCTCCTCGGATCGTGGGGGGAGGGGATTCCATGAGCACTGCTGCGTACGCGTGATCTGCGGTCTAGACCAAGGCTTAGATTATTGCCGCGCCTTGACCATGTCCAGACCAATGAGCGCGGGATTCCGGTTGCCCGGAACCTCCCCCCGCGCATCCTCAGGAGCCGTCGCCCCCGGTCCGCCCGGTGTAGAACGCCACCGTCAAGTCCTTGACCAGCGCCTTCCGTTCGTAGTCGTCCAGCTCCACGAGGCCCCGTTCGGTGAGCCGGCTGACGGTGTCGTCGACCGCGTCCACGACCGAGGTCAGCACGCTGTCCCGGTGCTGCGCGTCGATCGCCGCGATCCGGCGCCGCTGCATGGCCGCCGCCACCTCCGGCGCGTACTCGAGCCCGGTCGGCTGGGCCGAGTACACCTCGACGCCGACCGGCTCGCAGTCCGCCTTCAGCATCCGGGTCAGCGCGTCGCCGACCGCCTCCGCGTTGCGCAGGGTGTGCGCGTCCTCGTGGAAGGCGTCGGCGGGCAGCTGGGACAGGACCCGGGCCATCGCGGCCTCGACCTGCTCGCGCAGGTATGCCTCGTGGTCCTCGATCCCCAGCGCCGCCCTCACGGTGTCCTTGACCCGCCACACCACCTGGACGACGACCCGCAGCGCCGTGCCGTTCGCGTCCACGGCGGGCAGCGGCTCGCTGCGCCAGTGCCGCAGCCGTACGTCGATCCGGCGGCGCAGCAGCAGCGGGCTGATCCACATCAGCCCGGTCCGCCGCACGCTGCCCCGGTACTGCCCGAAGAGCGAGAGCACCCAGGCGTGGCCGACCCGGCCCCTGGTCAGACCGCCGGCCGCGAAGAGCACCACGGCTCCCAGGAACACGAGCGCCGCCCACGCGCCGGTGGGCAGCCCGTCGTACGGCCGTGGGCCGAGCCCGACCCGGGCGAGCACGGCGGCCGGGACCACCCCGGTCCACCACAGCACGCCGCCGGCCACCGCGATCCCGCCGAAGCCGGTGAGCAGCGCGACCCAGCCGGGCAGCGCGGGCCCGGGCCGCTCGCGCAGCCGGGGGTCGGCGTCGGGGGCGGGCCGGGTCGAGGGCCGCACCATCGGCGTCCTCGGCACGGGCGGCCGCCGCACGCCCGCCCCGGGCTCGCCGCCCGCCGGGCGCACGACGGTGGGCGGCACGGCGGCGGCACCGGCGCGCGGGTCCTCGCGGAAGAGGAGGTGTACGGGGATGGACGCGGTGCGCTCGTTGGCGATGACCGCCTGGTGGCGGCCGCTGTCCCGGACCGGGTCGGGGCGGGACGCGACGTCCGGCCCGGGCACGCGGGCCCCGGTGAGGGCGAGGGCCGGCTCGGACCGGGGCGCCTCCGCGACGGGGGCGGCGTCCTTCGGGGCGGCGTCCTTCACGAGGTCCGGCGCGGGCGTCTCCGCAGGACGCGCGTCCTCCGGCACCGCGTCCTGCGGAGCCGCGTCCTGCGGGACCGCGGCGTGCAGAACCGCGTCCTGCGGCACCGCGTCCGCGGGCTCCTCCGCGCGAACCCCGGCCGGCACCGTCACCGAAGCCGAGGTGGCACCGAGCGAGGCCCCGCGGTCCTCCTCGCCCGACCGGAGGTCGAGCACCAGATCGACGACGGAATCGGAATCCGCGTCACCCCCGCGATCCGGAGCGGCCGCCTCCTCCGGTTCCGCGACCTGGACCACCACCTCGTCGTCCGAGGGCACCGACACCGACACCGGCCGGAAGAGGGGAGGTGGCTCCGGGGTGCGGGGCGCGGCCGGGGTCGCGCCCCGCACCGGCAGCCCCTCGGCGACCAGCGGCTCCTCCGCCGCGGCCCCCGCCGCCCACGCGTCCGTGACGCTGCCCGCTCCGCCCGGGCCTACCCATTCCCGCACCGGGACCGTCCCGTACTCCGTCTCCTGGCCGTTCTCCGGGTTTCCGGAGCTGTCCGCCACCGTGGATCGCATTTCCGCCTCCGTCATGTCCGTCGTGTCACGCGAAGAGTCGCTGCCAGGTCTCCGGGCCCGGATAGCCGTCGGCCTCCGCCCCCCGCCAGCCCTGGGCCTTCTGGAAGGTCTCGACATTGCGCCGGTCCGCCTCGGTCCACCGGGGGCTGGGACCCAGCCGGTAGTGCGCGCCGTACCCCTTCTTCACCAACTGTTTTCCGAGCCTGTCGACATGGCCGTTCGACCGACCCGGCCGGAAATAACCCCGTCCGGGGAAGGCCGGAGCCGCTTTCGGGCCGCTCTGCCCGCTCGCCGCGGGGATGTCGCGGCCGGTTCCGGTCACCAGCAGCTTCCAGGTGTGGGGGCCGGGGATGCCGTCGGCCTCGGCGCCCTTCCACCCCTGGGCCTGCTGGAACGCCCGGGTGGCCCGGCGGTCGGCGTCGGTCCAGACCGGGTCGGGGCCGATCTTGTAGAAGCGCTTGCCTCCCCGGGCGACGAGCATCGCGCCGAGCCGGGTCACGTACGCGTTGTGCGTGCGGGGCCCGAACTCCGCCACACCGGGGAACGGGTCCCCGGCGGCCTCGCTGCCGGACTTCCCCGTGCTCAGGCCCTTGTAGCGGTAGGCGACATAGCTCGCGGAGTTGGTCCAGTACGCCATGGGCGTCGTCTGCTTGCGGGTGTGCGGCTTGGTCTGCTCGTACGCCGTGTAGTGGGTGTGGGTGCCGTCGGTCCAGCCGCCGAAAATCGTGACGTGGGAGCCGTTCCCGGGGTCGGCGAGGTTGTGGAAGAGCAGGATGTCGCCGGGCTGGAGGTCCTCGCGGGCGATGCGGGTGCCGTATGCGGCGAGGCTGCCGGTCCACTCGTTGCCCGGCAGGTTCCAGGCCATCGACACATAGCCGGAGCAGTCCTGCCGGTACCCGTCCGACCAGTACGCCGACATGCTGTACGGGACCTGCGCGGCCACCCACTTCTTCGCGCGGTCGATGATCTCGGTCCGGGTCGTCGCCCGCGGCTCGGCCGCCGCGGCCTGGGCGGCCGCCGGCCCCGGCGAGCCGGTCCCGCGCAGCGGGCCCGGGAGGCCCTGAGGGCTGTCCGGCAGCGGTCCGATGCCGGTCGGCACCCCCGCGCCGGGCACCGGAGCGGGGTCGGCGGGCGCTCCGGCGGACTCCGCGGCCCCGCCACCGAGCACCACCCCGGCGGCGGTGACCAGCACCATCGCGCGCCGCGCGCCGTGCGCGGCCGGGTGCCCCCCGTTCCGCACGGGCAGTCCGGCGGCGGTCCGCCGCCGGTCGGCGCAGCCGGGACAGGGGCAGTCGATGGCGGGTACGTACTCCTCGAAGGCCGGCACAGTCATGCGATTCCCCTCCGCAGTGGTCAAGTTCCTCGGGCGCATCTGCTCGGGCGTCAGCGTGGCAATGGTCGTGTCATACGTCACGACATACCGCAGTTTGACGGATAGAAGGGAAAAAACGACCATCCGACAGGCCGGTAAGTCGAGGGGGATGGTCCGGAGCACCGCTCGGGATCGGGTAGAGTTTTCCAGGTCAGCAGGCGCCGCTAGCTCAGTTGGTTAGAGCAGCTGACTCTTAATCAGCGGGTCCGGGGTTCGAGTCCCTGGCGGCGCACGCACAGCCAAGGCCCCCTCGCTTCGCGCGAGGGGGCCTTGGTCGTTCTCCGATGCGCTTCCGCAACCGCTTCACCGCGTGCGGAGGGTGACCGGTTATCGACGTACCGTCAGAATGCGGCTGGGCGGGCGGGGAGCCTCCCCCTACAGTGGGGGTGCGGCGGACCCGGACGCCGCCGACCTCCCGTGTCCGCGCCGGGCCACTCCCGCGGCCCGCGCACCGCGGTCGAGGACCGGCCCGGCCGCAGCCCGGGGAACGGGCTGCGGCCGGGCGGGGTACCGGTGCCTCTCGTCCGGATCAGGCCGCCTCGGCCGCGGTCTTCTCCGCACCCTTCTCCGCGGTCAGGTAGGCCGAGACGATCACGTTCGCGGTGTACGAGTGGGACTTCTGGTCGTACGTTCCGCCGCAGGTGATCAGCCGCAGCTCCGCCCGCCCGTCCTTGCGGGGCCCGTACGCCTTCTGGGCGTCGAACCGGGCACGGGTGAGGACCTGCACGTCGTCGATGGTGAACTCGGCGACCGTGCCGTCCGTGCGCGTCACGTCGACCTTCGCGCCGGGGCGCGCCGCGCTGAGCCCGTAGAAGACGGCGGGCTTGGTCTCGGTGTCGACGTGGCCGACGAACAGGGCCGGTCCCTCGGCGCCGGGCCGGGTGCCGTCGCCGTACCAGCCGACCGTCTGGGGCGCCTCGAAGGACGGCGGCTCGATGGCGCCCTCCGCGTCCAGGCCCCGGGAGACGACGGGGGCCCGGACGCCGATCGAGGGGATCTCGACGCTCTTCGGGGCGACGCCGGCGATCGGCGCGTGCGCCGGGGGCAGCGGCACGCCGAGCGGGCGCCCGACCGCGGCGACGTCACCGGTGGTCGGGGCCGAGCCGATGCCCGAGCCGTCCGTGATCCCGCGGCCCCAGAGCCACAGGCCCAGCAGGATGACGGCCCAGGTCACTCCGGTGAGCAGCCTGCCGCGCCCCGCCGCCTCCTCCGGTGCGGACATGTCAGTCGGCCGCCGGACGGCGACGGCGCACGCTGCGGAACGCGACGGCAACGGCCGCGACGGCGGCCAGACCGAGGCCGATCACCTCGTGGGTGGTGCCGGGGCCGTCCTGCTCGGCGGTCTCGCTCGCGAGTACGGCGGTGCCTCCGCCGCCCGCGTGGACCGGGGCGACGGGCATGGGCCGCTCGCGGTGCACGACCGTGAGGGTTGCGGTCACCCGGGTGTGCTTGTCGCAGACCGCCTGGACGTCGTAGTCGCCCGGCTCGGCGTCCGCCCGGACGCGGGCCTCGGCGTAGAGCGTGCGGTCGCCGCCGGACGAGAACCGCGCCTCGGAGACGAAGGCGTCGGAGCTCCCCTTGGCCTCCTTGGCCTTGCAGCCGGACAGCTCCAGCTCGACCTCGGCGCCCGGGGCGGCGGACGACGGCGAGACCGACAGGGCGGCGCGGGGCCGGGAGTCCTCGTGGCCGGAGCCGGATTCGGCCAGTGCCGAGGGGATCGGCACCAGGGTCGCCGCGGCCAGTGCGGCGGCACAGAACGTGAGCGGTATGGAACGCATCGTGAACCTCCTGAGGAGAGCTTCACTCCTGCGGACGTGTTCCGCATCCGCAGCGCGGGGGCGCTGGGCCGGTGGAGTGGGGAGCGGACGCGGGCCGGGCCCGCTCCCCCGCGTGGCTCCGGTGTCAGCCCAGGGCCACCAGGTCGACCAGGTCCGCGATGGAGTCCACGACCGTGGACGGCCGGAACGGGTACTTGTCGATGTCCGCGACCGTGGTCAGCCCGGTGAGCACCAGGAACGTCTGCATGCCCGCCTCCAGACCCGCCAGCACATCGGTGTCCATCCGGTCGCCGATCATGGCACTGGACTCGGAGTGCGCACCGATCGCGTTGAGCCCGGTGCGCATCATCAGCGGGTTCGGCTTGCCCGCGAAGTACGGGGCCTTGCCGGTCGCCTTGGTGATCAGGGCGGCGACGGAACCGGTCGCGGGCAGCGGGCCCTCGGCGGACGGGCCGGTCTCGTCCGGGTTGGTGCAGATGAACCGGGCCCCGGCGTTGATCAGCCGGATCGCCTTGGTGAGCGCCTCGAAGGAGTACGTGCGCGTCTCGCCGAGCACCACGTAGTCGGGGTCGTGGTCGGTGAGCACGTACCCGATGTCGTGCAGGGCCGTGGTGAGCCCGGCCTCGCCGATGACGTACGCCGTGCCGCCGGGCCGCTGGTCGTCCAGGAACTGGGCGGTGGCGAGGGCGGAGGTCCAGATGTTGTCCACGGGCACGTCCAGGCCCATGCGCTTCAGCCGGGCGTGCAGGTCGCGGGCGGTGTAGATCGAGTTGTTGGTCAGGACCAGGAAGGGCAGTCCCGAGTCACGCAGCCGCTTGATGAAGGCGTCGGCGCCGGGGATCGGGGTGCCCTCGTGGATGAGGACCCCGTCCATGTCGGTCAGCCAGGACGAGATCGGCTTGCGCTCTGCCATGTGGGACTCCAGTTGCCGTACGCCAGGTGCGGGGACGCCGGCGGCACCGCGTTGTGCAGCGCCGACGCCCCCGAGTTTAGGCCGACTGTTCGACGTACAGGTACTGGCTGACCACCTGATGATCAGTGGTGCGGGCGGCGTGTCCTGCGGGTCGCCAGCACCATCGCGCCGCCGCCGATCAGGAACCCGGAGACGGTCAGGGCGGGCAGCGGTACGGGGACGGAGATGCCCGTGTCGGCGAGCTGCGGGACCCCCGCCGGGTCGGTGCCGGGCGGGACGGGCCGCCGGGTGGTGCCGGTCCTGCCGGGGTCCGCGTACCCCTCGTCGCCCTTGCCCTTCACCGTGCCGCTCCCCTCTTCCTCGCGTTCCTCGTGCTCGCCGGTGCCGCCCACGTGTTCCCGGGCCGTCCCGTCCGCGCTCTCGCGGTCGCCGTCCGCCTCACCGGTGCCGGTGCCGTCCTCGTCGGGCTCGACCACGGAGAACGGGTAGTCCTCGGACTCACCGACCCATTCCCCGTCGCCCCCCGAGCCGCTCCCCCGCCGCTGGACGACCGCGGCGTTCGCGGTGATCCGGCCGGGGCTCGTGTCGGAGGTGAAGGCCAGCCGCACCTGGACGGTGACGGTGCGTCCGGCGGGCACGGTGAACCCGGGGAAGGCGTCGTCGTCCTCGCCGCCGAAGACCCCGATGTGCTCGTCCCGGTCGGTCGTCTCCCAGGTCACACGGTGCTCGACCCCGGGGTGGGCGCGCTCCGAGAACTGGAGCTGGATCTGGTCCGAGGTCAGCGCCCGCTCCTCGTCGGTGAGGACGAGCACGGGGTGGATCGCCCGGCAGGACTCGGTCGTCGTGTTCGTCAGGTCCAGGAACCAGGTGCCGTAGCCGCCGCCGGACGCGTAGGTGTCGGGTCCGCCGTGGATCCGGGTGTCGATGGGGAAGCCGGCCGACGCGGGGTCGCCGCAGGCGGGCTGCTGGTCGGCGGTGGCCGAACCGGGCGCGGCGGCCGGGGTCAGCCGGGTGGCCGGACCCGTGACCGGGCTGCGCTGCGGGGCGGCGGACGCGGTCGCCCCGCCGAGGACCACGGGCATCACGCTCGCGGCGGCGAGCCCGAGCGCGAGGCCGTGCCGGGTGCGGCCGGCCCCGGGGGGTTCGGTGGTCTCGGTGGGCTCGGCAGGTTCGGGGGGCATGGCGGGGCAGCCTCCACTTCGTACGGCAACGGCCGGTCGGGGTGCGGGGCGCCGCGGGCGGCGCGGCTCCGGACACCCCTCGGGGTGGCCGACCCTGCCACGCGCGCGCGAGCGTCCGCCGCAGGCGTGCCGGGGGCCCGCCCGGACGGCGGCGCGGGACCCCCCCGGACGGCGGCGCGGGGCCGGGGATGGCGGCGCCGGTCCGGGGGCGGCGGGGGCCGTGGGCGGCGGGGGCCGGTCCGTGGGCGGCGGGTGGCGCGGCGTGCTCCCCGGCAGCGGCCCGGGTCAGCCCGCCGCAGGCGCCCCCGCGGCGTCCACCCGGCCGAACAGCGGGGCCAGCACCAGTTGCGCCGCGCCCTCCGCGACCGGGCGGTCGCCCGCGCGGTGGGCGGTGACCGGGACCGGGGTGCCGCGCGCCCCGTCGCGGCGGGAGCGCTCGTCCAGGACCGCGCGCACCCCGCGTACGTACGTGTCGGGGTCGGCGGCGACCGTGCGGCCGCCCAGGACCACGCGGTCGATGTCGAGCAGCCCGACGAGGTTGGCGGCTCCGGTCCCGAGAACCCGTGCCGCCTCGGCCGCGTCGCCCCCGCGGACGGCGGCCAGGCACAGCGCCTCCAGGCAGCCGCGTCCGCCGCAGCCGCACCGGAGGCCGTCCAGCTGCACGGTCTGGTGCCCGAACTCGCCCGCCCCGGTCCGCTCCCCCCGGTGCACCGCCCCGCCGAGGACGAGCCCCGCGCCGAGGCCGGTGCCGAGGTGGAGGTACGCGAAGTCGGCGGGGCCCTCCGCGCCGAGGGCGAGGCCGAGCGCGGCGGCGTTGGTGTCCTTGTCGAGGACCACGGGCAGCCCGGTCCGGGCGGCGAGCGCGTCGCGCAGCGGGTAGCCGTCCCACTGCGGGAACCCCGTGACGCGGTGCAGCACCCCGCCCCGGTGGTCCAGCGGCCCCGGGACCGCGACGCCCACCCCGAGCAACGGCAGCGCCCCGTCCCCCCGCACGGCGGCGACCGCCCCGGCGGCGGCCGTCAGCACCTCGTCCGCCGGGGCCCCGAAGTCCAGCGGGGCCGTACGGCTCCCGGCGACCGTGCCCGCGAGGTCGACCAGGACCACGGTCAGCCCGTCGCGGTCCAGGTGCAGCCCCACCGCGTGCCCGGCCCCGGGGACGAGCCGCAGCACGGTCCGCGGCTTGCCGCCCGTGGAGGCGCGGCGGCCCGCCTCGGCGGCCAGGCCCTCGGCGCGCAGCCGGGCGGTGATCTTGCTGACGGCCTGCGGGGTGAGCCCGGTGCGCTCGGCCAGTTCGAGCCGGCTGATGCCGCCCTCGCCGGCCACCCGCAGCAGGTCGAGGACGAGGGCCGCGTTGTGGCTGCGCAGGGCGGGGAGGTTCACGCCGGTGCTGCTCCTGTTCACGCACCCATTGTGGCCCGCGCTTGCACTTTGGCAACAGCGTTGCCAAAGTGGGACCCATGACCTCCTTGCGCGTCGGACTCGTCGGCTACGGCCTGGCGGGGTCCGTCTTCCACGCCCCGCTGATCACGGCCACCGAAGGACTGGTCCTGGACACGGTCGTCACCCGCGACGAGGAGCGCCGCGCCGAGGCCCGCGCCGCCTTCCCCGACGTACGGTTCGCCGCCTCGCCGGACGAGCTGTGGCGGCGGGCGGACGAGCTGGACCTGATCGTGATCGCGTCGCCGAACAGGACGCACGTACCGCTCGCGCGGGCGGCCCTGGAGGCCGGGCTTCCGGTGGTCGTGGACAAGCCGGTCGCGGGCACGGCGGCCGAGGCGCGCGAGCTGGCGGCGCTGGCCGATGAGCGCGGGCTGCTGCTCTCGGTCTTCCAGAACCGCCGCTGGGACAACGACTTCCTCACCCTGCGCGCGCTCCTCGCGGACGGCGCCCTGGGCGAGGTCCAGCGCTTCGAGTCCCGCTTCGAGCGGTGGCGCCCGCGGCTGAAGGGCGGCTGGCGCGAGTCGGGCGACCCGCGCGAGATCGGCGGGCTGCTGTACGACCTGGGCAGCCATGTGGTCGACCAGGCGCTGGCCCTGTTCGGCCCGGCGGCCCAGGTGTACGCGGAGTCGGACCTGCGACGCCCGGGCGCGGCGGCCGACGACGACACGTTCGTGGCGGTCACCCACGCCTCCGGGGTCCGCTCGCACCTGTACGTGAGCGCCACGACGGCCCAGCTCGGCCCGCGTTTCCGGGTGCTCGGGTCGGACGCCGGCTTCGTGAAGTACGGCCTCGACCCCCAGGAGGCCGCCCTGCGCGAGGGCGCCCGGCCGACCCGGGGCGAGCCGTGGGGCGAGGAGGACGAGGAGCTGTGGGGCCGGCTCGGCGCGGGCGAGTCCCCGCTCACGGGCGGCGGCACCCCGGTCCGTACGCTCCCGGGCGACTACCCGGCGTACTACGCGGCGGTCACGGACGCGCTGCGCGGGACGGGCGACAATCCGGTGACCGCCCTTCAGGCCGCCGAGGCCCTGGACGTCCTGGAGGCGGCCCGCCGCTCGGCCCGCGAAGGGGTCACCGTCACCCTGCGGCCCGCCGGCGCCTCCGTACCCCCGCCCGCCCACGCCCCCGAGGAGCAGCCCGTATGAACCCCACCGCTCCGACCATCTCCGAGCTGATCGCCCAGGAGCGCCGGCTGACGCTGCCGCACTTCGGCTACGACGACGCCTACGCGCTCGGCGGGCTGCTGGTCGCGCTGGCCCGGGAACGGCACGCCCCGGTCGCGATCGACATCCGGCGCGGGGCGCAGCAGCTGTTCCACGCGGCGCTGCCCGGTTCGAGCGCGGACAACGACGCGTGGATCGACCGCAAGCGCCGGGTGGTCGAGCGGTACGGGGAGAGCTCGTACCTGGTGGGGACGCGGTTCCGGGCGAAGGGGACGACGTTCGACGAGGCGTCCCGGCTGGACCCGGACGTGTACGCGGCGCACGGCGGCTCGTTCCCGATCGCGGTCGAGGGCGCGGGCGTCATCGGCTCGGTGACGGTGTCGGGGCTGCCGCAGGCGGAGGACCACGCGCTGGTGGTGGAGGCGCTGGAGCAGTTCGTGTCGCGCATCGACGGCTGACACGCGGGGAGGGGTGGGGTCCGCGTACGAACGGACCCCACCCCTCCGATGTATCGCGACGCTCTACGCGTCCTTCAGCTCCTGCCGCTGCCGGCCGAGCCCGTCGATCTCCAGCTCCACGACGTCGCCCGCCCGCAGGTACGGCTTGGGCTCGGGCTGCCCCATGGCCACACCGGCCGGGGTGCCGGTGTTGATGACGTCGCCCGGGTAGAGCGTCATGAAGTGGCTGAGATAGCGGACGACCTCGCCGACCGGGAAGATCTGCTCGGCGGTGGTGCCGTCCTGCTTCAGCTCGCCGTTGACCCAGAGCTTCAGCGGGAGGGCCTGCGGGTCGGGGACCTCGTCGGCGGTGACGAGCCAGGGGCCGAGCGGGTTGAACGTCTCGCAGTTCTTGCCCTTGTCCCAGGTGCCGCCGCGCTCGATCTGGAACTCGCGCTCGGAGACGTCGTGCGCGACCGCGTACCCGGCGACGTGGGCGAGTCCTTCCTCGGCCGTCTCCAGGTAGCGCGCGGTGCGGCCGATGACGACGGCGAGCTCGACCTCCCAGTCGGTCTTCACGCTGCCGCGCGGCACGAGCACGGTGTCCTCGGGCCCGACGACGGTGTCCGGGGCCTTGAAGAACAGGATCGGCTCGTCCGGGATCCGGGCCCCGGTCTCCGTGGCGTGGTCGTGGTAGTTCAGCCCGATGCACACGATCTTGCCGATCCGGGCGAGCGGCGGGCCCACCCGCAGCCCCTCGGCGTCGAGCGCCGGCAGCCCGCCGGGCGCGGCCGCGGCGGCCCGCACCCGGGCGAGCGCGTCCTCGTCGGCGAGCAGGGCGCCGTCGATGTCGGGGACGACGCCCGACAGGTCACGCAGGGTTCCGTCCTCGTCCAGCAGCGCCGGTCGTTCCGCGCCCGCCGTACCCACACGAAGCAGCTTCAAGAGTCGTTCTCCTCGGTCGGGATCAGGCCCGTCGGATGGGTGGCGGCCATCGCAGGCTTGTCCGATCCTCCAAGACATCCGATCACTCCGCAAGACCCTGTTCACAACCTGGACCGGTGCCGGTCCGGACCGGTTACGCGGCCGTGGCGACCGCGGCGCCCGGAGCGGGCATGTCGCGGTACAGGAATGCCCGCTCGATCGCGGTCCAGGTGGTGCTGGTGACCACGTACAGCGCGGCGGCCAGCGGCACGAAGGCGACGGTGAAGAGGGTGAAGAAGGACATCAGCGGCATGAGCCGGTTCATCGCCCCCATGCCGGGCACGGGCTGTCCGTCGGGCCCGGCGGGCGGGGTGACCGGGTTGGCGGCCATCTGGCGCTTCGTGCGCCCGTAGTTGAAGGTGGCGACGGCGGCCACGATCGCGAAGAGGCCGAGGTAGACGAGGCCCTGCGCGCCGAACATCCCGCCGTGCGCGAGCGCGTCGTGCCAGCGCTCACCGAGCGGTGCGTCGAAGAGCTGGTGGCCGAGGAGCGAGTTCGCCTCGTCCCCGATCTTCTGGCTGGAGAAGAGGTGGTAGAGCAGGAAGAACGCCGGCATCTGGAGGAGGCTCGGCAGGCAGCCGGAGAACGGTGAGACCTTCTCCTCGCGGTGCAGCTCCATGAGCGCCTTCTGCATCCGCTCGCGGTCCTTGCCGTGCTTCTTGCGCAGCTCGGCGATCTGCGGCTGGAGCCGGCGCTGGGCCTTCTGCCCGCGTGCGGCGGCCCGCGAGAGCGGGTGCACGGCGAGCCGGACGAGCGCGGTGAACAGGACGATCGCGGCGGCGGTGGACGCGTTCTGGAAGAGCGGGTGGAGCAGGTCGGCGAAGGCGCCGACCAGGCTGGCGAAAGCGGACATGAAGGCGGACATGGGTGAGCCCTCCGGGGGTCTCGTCGTGCCGGGAATGTTGATTCGGCGTGACGGGTCCGCGAGAGGGCTTCCTCGGGAAGGGCGTACCCCTACGCGGCCGTCAGGAGGGCACGGCCCGGCGCTCGGGGACGACGGCGCCCCTGGGCGTCCGGGTCCCGTTGCGGAAGGAACGCGGTGCGCTTCTCCCGGTCGCGCATGGCCGTACGCACCCGGGTGCGGGGCACCGGGGCGGCGCAGCGGGCGCTGATGACCGAGCAGGCGACGAACGCGGTGCCGGCGGCCGCGGTGGCGGCGAGCGCGACGGCGGCGGAGAGGCTGCCGCCCTCGGCGAGGAGCACCTCGGTGAGGAGGAAGAGGAGCAGCCCGGCGGGGCGCAGGACGCGGGAGAGACCGTCGCGTACGCGGCTGATGGTGTCGCGGTCCATGGGCGGTGCCTCCCTTCCGTATCCGCTCCTGTCGGTCCATCCGTTATACACGACCGGCCGAACGGGTCAACGTGCGTTGACGACCACGCGGTCCGCCTCCAGTTCGTCCCGGGCCAGTACCTCGTCGTCCGGCCGTGCGTCGCGCTCGCGCGGACCGGCGTACGTCACCGCGAGCGCGACGGCCAGGTTGACGGCGAGGGCGACGATGCCCGCGTTCACGCCCCACACCGGATCGTGCTCCGTGAACACGAACCCGCACACCACCCCGACCCCGACGACCAGCCCGGACAGCGCCCCGAGCAGCGTCAGCCGCCGCCACATCAGCCCCAGCAGCACCATGGGGAGCAGCTGCGCCATTCCCTCGTACGAGATCAGCGAGAGGCGTACGAGGGTGTTGGGCGCGGTGTACGTGAGCAGCAGCGCCAGGGCGCCCGCGACCACGACGACCAGCTGCGCGGCGCCCTTCTGCCGGCGCTCCCAGCGGGGCACGAGCGAGAGCACGCTACGGCCCCACATCGTGCCGATGACCAGCATGAACACGGCCATGGGCACGATCGAGGAGAGCGCGGCGGCGACCCCGATGACCCCGACGGACCAGGCCGGCAGCGAGTCCGTGACCAGCTTGAAGAGAGCGAGGTTGGACTCGGCGCCGACCAGCCCCGGCACCACGAACAGCGCCGCCATGCCGAGCAGCATCGGGACGAAGAGCAGCACGTTGTAGGCGGGGAGCCACATCGCGTTGCGGCGCAGCACGTCGGCGTTCTTCGCGCCGAGGTAGCCGGCGACGGTGGTCGGGAAGATCACGACGGTGAGCGAGTTCAGGAACGACGTGGTGATGAACCACGCCTGCCCGAGCCCGCTGTCCCCGTGGCCGGGGAAGGTCAGCCACTCGCTCTTCTCGCTGACGAGCCGGTCGAGGAAGGGTCCGTAGCCGTCGAAGTAGTGCACGGGCACGTAGACCGCCAGGAAGCCGAGCGTGACGATGACCAGCAGGTCCTTCAGCACGGAGACCCACGCGCTGCCGCGCAGCCCGCTGACGACGACGAAGCCGGTGGTGACGGCGAAGGCGATGAAGTACGCCCAGTTCAGGCTGATCGCCCCGTACGAGATCGTGGAGACGACGACGCCCATGCCGGTGATCTGGAGCTGGATGTACGGGAGCAGGAACACGGTCGCCAGGACGGCGACGAGCGCGCCGAGCCAGGGCCGCCCGAAGCGGTGCGCCACCATGTCGGTGATCCCGACGAGGCCGTGCTTGCGCGCGTACGCCCAGAGCATCGGCCCGACGACGTAGCCGACGGCGTACCCGCAGGACATGTACGCGACGACGTAGAGGACGGGCGCCCCGTAGTTGTAGCCCCAGCCGGCGGCGCCGAGGTAGCTGAAGCTGGTGTAGCCCTCGCCGGCCATCAGCACCCAGATGAAGACGGTGCCGAGACTGCGCCCGCCCACCGACCACTCGGCGAGCCCGCCCCCGCCGCCGCGCCTGCCGCGTACGGCGAGCAGCCCCAGGGCGACGGTGGCGACCATGAAGACCCCGAAGACGGAGGTCGCGACGGCGGCGTTCACCGGCGGTCACCCCGCCGGGTCAGCCACACGGCGACGGGGGTCAGCAGGGTCGCCCCGAGCAGCCAGAAGAAGAGGAACGGCAGCCCGAGAACGACAGGTCTCACCCGGTTCACGAACGGCAGCGCCCCGAGGTAGAGCACGTAGGGGACCAGCAACCACAACAACTGCGGACGTCGTCTGAGCACGTGGAGACACGTTAGAGGGTCGGCGGCGCACACAGAACCGGCCCCGTGCCGTCCCCACCCGGGCGGACCCGTTCCCGCCGTCACGCGCCCGCACAGCAGTACGGTGTGGTGCATGCGCCCCGACACTCCTGCCGACCACATCTCCGAAGCCGAGCGTCTGCTCCGCACCGCGGCGCAGTACCCCGAGGACCACGAGCCGCTGCTCCTCCAGGCCGCGGCCCACCTGGAACTCGGCGGCGACCGCGCCCGTGCCACGACGCTCTACGACGACCTGCTCGGCGACCCCCGCACCGAGCACCCGCACCTGGTGAAGGCGCTCAGCGCCGCGAACCTGTGGGAGTACGGCCACGAGGCGGAGGCCCGCGCGCTGATCGACGGCGTCCGCGTGGCGGCCCCGCAGGAGGCGGCCCCGTGGGAGATCGCGGCCGAGACGCTGGAGGCCCACGACGAGCTGGAAGCGGCGCACGACCTCTTCTCCACGGCCCTGCGCCTGCTGATCGCCCCGGGCGAGGAGGTCCCGTACGCGACCCAGTCGCTGCTGACCGGCCGCCACCGGGTGCGCCGCCTGATGGGCGTCGGGCACGACGCCTGGGACGAGCTGGCGGACACGCTGCACACCGCGGCGGTCCCGCTGGACGAGCTCCACGACCCGAAGCGCCTGTGGTCCCTGGGCTCCTCCGACCCGGGCGAGCTGCGCGCCGAGATCACCCGCCTCCGCGCCGAACTGGGCACGTACCGCACGGCGTTGTCCCGCCCGTTCCCGGTGGCGGTGCTGCACTGGCCGGCGGCGGAGTTCCGCGAACTCCTCACCGCGTACCCGAGCCTGGGCAGCGAGTACGCCTCCCACCCGGACCACCTGGCCCGCCTGGAGACGGCCCTGCGCGACCTCCAGTCGGCGGGCACCCCGAACCTCGGCATCGTCCGGGGCACGGTCCCCTCCTACGAAGCCTTCGCCGCCTCCGAATCCGCCTCCCCGGCCGACCCGGACCTCCTCCCCCAGTACGCGACGACCCTGGCCGCGCGGGGCCGCGCGGTGCCGTGGCCGCCGGCGAAGAGCGCGGAGTGCTGGTGCGGGTCCGGGGAGTCGTACCGGGGGTGCCATGGGGGACGGGTGCAGTAGGGCGGCCCGGAAACGCGGATGCCGGGGCGCGCCCCGGCTCCGTACCCTTCGCCCATGCCCGAACTCCAGCGCCTGCGCCCCGACCACGCCCCGGCCGTCCTCGCGTTCGAGGCGGCCAACCGCGCGTTCTTCGCGGCGTCCATCCCGGACCGCGGCGACGCCTTCTTCGCCGGCTACCCGCCCCGCCACGAGGCGCTGCTCGCCGAACAGGCCGCGGGGACCTGCCACTTCCACGTCCTGGTGGCGGAGGACACGGGCGAGGTCCTGGGCCGCTTCAATCTGATGGACGCCACCGCCGGCACGGCCGAACTCGGCTTCCGCCTCGCGGAGAAGGCCACGGGCAGGGGCCTGGCGACGACCACGGTCCACCAGCTCTTCGACCTGTGCCGCACGAGGTACGGCCTGACGGCGCTCAGGGCGAGGGCAGCGGTGCGGAACACGGCGTCGCGGGGGGTGCTGAGCCGGACGGGGTTCGTGGAGACGGGCGAGGCGGTGATGCTGAACGGGGAGGCGGGGGTGGGGTTCGTGCGGGTGCTGGGGGCGGCAGACGGGCTCGGAGCCGGGCACGGCCCCCGCGCATAGGGTGCTGATTCTGGATTCGCATGTGCTTGTCGCCGCCGCCTGCCGTACGGCGCCCGGCTGCCTCTCCTCCTTCCGCGGGTCGGCCTCGCCCGGCTGATGCACTGGCGATCACGCGAGACGTACAGCTGCACACACCGCAGGGCACGGTCCGGCCGGCAGGAGAGTAGCCGGGGCGGGCGGCACACTGCCGAGTGCCGTTCAGCGTGTCAGACCCTCTTGATAGAACTGCGTGCGTAGTTATCGCAACAGGGGGCGGCTCGTGACCAGTAATGCTTT
Source organism: Streptomyces sp. NPDC016469 (assembly GCF_040632905.1). Classification (NCBI taxonomy): domain Bacteria; kingdom Bacillati; phylum Actinomycetota; class Actinomycetes; order Kitasatosporales; family Streptomycetaceae; genus Streptomyces; species Streptomyces sp. NPDC016469. The sequence goes on along the minus strand of NZ_JBEYCQ010000009.1, from coordinate 85,654 downwards.
GAACGCAGCGACGCCAGTGGCCGGCCTGTACGAGACGCTGATCACCCGGCGGCTCGAAGAGCGGATGAAGCAGCTCGAGGCCGCAGGTTGGCGTGCGATCGACGATGTCGTGGGGGCCGGTTCCACGCCGCACATCCTTTCCCGGCACATCGCGAACACGGTGCGCCAGGTGCTTCAAGGACTCGATCCGGCGGAGCAGGTCGTAGCCGCGAATCACATCCTCGAATCGATCAAAACACTCAAAGGCGCCGCCGAGTGGGTCGACGTGGTCCTCGACGGACCGCGGCAACTGCTTGCAGTCGCCGAGCAGGAAGCTCCAGGCGTCTACGCCATACGTCCGGCCACTCCCCTCTCCGACACCGCCCTCATCACCAACGCAGCCGAGGATCCGAGCCTCGGCTCCGAACTCCGGGCGGAGCTGGCCACAGCTGACCGCGTAGACCTCCTCTGCGCGTTCGTGAAGTGGCACGGCCTGCGTGTGCTCGAAGACGCACTCACCTCCGCCCGTGACCGCGGTGTCCCCATCAGGGTGCTCACGACGACGTACATCGGAGCGACGGAGCGACGCGCGCTCGACCGCCTGGTCCGCGAGTTCGGCGCCGAGGTGAAGGTCAACTACGAGCTGCGCTCGACTCGCCTGCACGCCAAGGCGTGGCTCTTCCGCCGTGAGAGCCGCTTCGACACGGCGTACGTCGGCAGCTCCAACCTGTCGAGGGCAGCGCTCCTCGACGGCCTCGAATGGAACGTCCGGCTGTCCTCGGTGGCAACTCCCTCGGTCCTTCGCAAGTTCGAGGCGACCTTCGATGCCTATTGGAGTGAGCGCTCCTTCGAAACGTACGACCCCGACATCGACGGTCAGCGTTTGGACGAGGCTCTTGCCCTGGCCGGTGCTCCCTCCGACCGCCGCGGCAGCAACGTCATCACGCTCTCCGGTCTCGAGGTCCGTCCCTACCCCCACCAGCGCGACATGCTGGAACGCCTCGAAGTCGAGCGCACGGTCCACGAACGGCACCGCAACCTCCTGGTCGCAGCCACCGGCACGGGCAAGACCGTGATGGCAGCCCTGGACTACAAGCACTTGCGGCAGAAGCACGGCCGGGATCTCCGCCTGCTCTTCGTCGCCCATCGCAAGGAGATCCTGGAGCAGTCCCTGCGCGTCTACCAGAACGTTCTGGTGGACGCGAACTTCGGCGAGCTCTGCTACAGCGGCGAGGTGCCCGACAACTGGACGCACGTGTTCGCAAGCGCCCAGTCACTCAAGGGCCATACGTTGGACCGCCTTGCTCCGGACCACTTCGACGTCATCGTGATCGACGAATTCCATCACGGTACGTCGGACACCTACCGGCGGATCGTGAAGCACTTCGCCCCCATGGAACTTCTCGGCCTCACCGCCACTCCCGAGCGGATGGACGGCAAGAGCATCCAGGATGAGTACTTCGACGGCCGGATCGCAGCTGAGATGCGCCTCTGGGAAGCCCTTGAAAACGAACTGCTGAGCCCGTTTCACTACTTCGGCATCACCGACAACACCGACCTGAGTGCCGTCACGTGGAAGAGAGGGGCCTACGACAGCAAGGTGCTCGGCAACCTGTTCACGGGTAACGACGCTCGCGCCAGACTCGTCGTCAAGGCCGTGAAGGACAAGGTGACCAACCCCGGCACGATGCGAGCTCTGGGGTTTTGCGTCACAGTGGCTCACGCCGAGTTCATGGCCGACTTCTTTCGACGCGCCGGTCTCAAGGCGGTCGCACTCTCCGGTGAGACCGCACCGGCCGATCGCAGGGCTGCGCTCGAAGAGCTCCGCACCGGGGCGCTCCAGGTGATCTTCTCCGTCGACCTGCTCAACGAAGGACTCGACATCCCCGATGTCGACACTCTGCTCCTTCTCAGGCCGACCTCAAGCGCAACCGTCTTCCTTCAGCAGCTGGGGCGCGGCCTGCGCAGGACCGAGAACAAGGCCGTGCTGACCGTCCTCGATTTCATCGGTCAACACCGCAAGGAATTTCGATTCGAAGCACCCCTCCGGGCCCTGACCAACCTGACACGCAACCGTCTGCTGACGAGCATCGAGCATGACTTCCCACAACTGCCGTCGGGTTGCCACATCATCCTTGAGAAGAAGGCCAAGGAGCTGATTCTCGACAACGTGCGCAACCAGCTCAAGGTCAACGTCACGCAGCTCGCGCGCGAAGTCTCGGAGTATGCGGAGCTGCGGCTCTCGGCCTACCTCCGGGAGAGCGGTCGAGAGATCAAGGAGCTGTACCGCGGTAACGGAAACTCCTGGACGGGCCTCCTTCGCCGCGCCAAGCTTCTGGATCCGACCGCCCCCGAGGGCGAGGCGGCGCTCCTGAAGCGGGTGCCGGCGTTCCTCCACGTCGACGACCCGGCCCGCGTCTCGGCGTACACCAAGCTCCTCAGCGACGACGCCCCCGCGTACGACCAATTGGACCCGCAGGACCAGGCGTACGCCCGCATGCTCTTCTTCTCCCTGTGGCCGCTTGGGGGCGGGTTCGCAAGCTACGGGGAGGGCCTGGACACCCTCCGCGGTCAGCAGGCATTCCGAGATGAGGTCCGCCAGATGCTCACCCATGTTCTGGAGCTGGCCGACCACCTCCCCATCCCGCTCCGCGGGGCGCACGCCGATCTGCCACTGACCGTCCATGCCTCGTACAGCCGCGAGGAGATCCTCACAGCCCTGGACGAATCGAAACTGGGCGGGTTCCTGCCAGGGCACTTTCGCGAAGGAGCGAGGTGGTGCGAGGGCAAGCAGACGGACGCCCTCTTCGTCACCCTGGAGAAGGATGAGAAGGACTTCTCCCCGGAGACCCGGTACAAGGATTACGCGCTGAACGAGTCCGAATTCCACTGGGAGTCCCAGAATCAGACTTCAGAGACATCCGCGACGGGCGTTCGCTACCAAACCCACCAGAAGAAGGGCACCCACATCCTCCTTTTCGCCCGGCGTTACAAGAAGACGGACATCGGGGGCCCTCATCCCTGGATGCTGCTCGGGCCAGCCGACTACGACACCCACGAGGGAAGTAACCCCATGGGCATCACTTGGAAGCTGCGCCACGAGATGCCTGCCGACGTGGTGACATACTCCGCAATCGCGTCCGGATGACGGGCATTCGGCGGGCGAACCGTTCGGGGTAGTCACGACTCACACGAACCCGGGGTCCGACTCCGCTTCGAAGAGAAGCTGCGCGCGATCAAGCGCTTCGTCCGCGTCGAAGCCGTGCGCCGCGAGCCACAAAAGCAGGTCGGCGATCAAGGCCGTGGCTGTTTCCGCCGCCTCCCTTGCGGTCGTCGCCCTGGGCCGCGTAGCTTTCGCGCGCTCCCCAAGGCCACAGAGCCCCAGAAGCGCCTCGGCCTTCGCTACCTGCTCACTTCCGATGTGGCTGTCGGGCGACTGCAAATCTGTGGCGATCTCGCACCACGTGACTTTGGAGTCGCCGCGTAGGATCACGCCCCAGCGGGCGGCCACTCCATCCACCAGCGCCACGCCCCGTCCCTGCTCGCTCAGATCGTCCGACCTGACGAGCGTGGGGAGACGCCGCCCATCCGGATCGCTCACCTCGATGCGCACGTAGCTGCCGCTCATACTCACCTCAAGACAACTAGGCGTTCCAGTACCCACGTGCTTGATGACGTTGCTGGCCAGTTCGGTCACGCAGAGCTGAGCCGCGGGAGCCACCGACGAGAGCCCCCAGAGCTCAAGGCGACGCCGGATCGCCTTCCGCATGCCGGCCAGCTCGCTCGGCTCCGCCAGGAACGGCAGTTCCCACTTTCGTCGCTCGACGCCAAAACGACATCCGCCCATGCCAGACCATCCCTCCACAGAACTGCGATCACCATCCGTGAGCGCCACGCAGCATAGAGTTGCACTGAAACTCTCAAAATGGAACTCTCACTTCGCTTCTTCAGGGGCGCGAGGTGTCAGCGCGCGCCCCCGGCGTACGCCTCCTTGCCTGCAGGACTCGGCAGCGTGCACCCTCAGAGATCGACTCGAAGGGCCTGGAACATGTCAGTTGGACCAACAACCCGCAGGCGGCAGCTCGGAGCCGACCTGCGCCGTCTACGCGACGCCAAGGGCCTCACCTTGGAGGAGGCGGGCGCCCGGGTAGGCATCTCCAAAGCCACACTGAGTCGGTACGAGACAAAGGAAGGCGCGGTCAAATGGCCTGCCGTAGACGCTCTGTGTCGCGAGTACGGCGCCTCGGACCAGGAGCGGCAGTCACTGATCGAACTGGCCAAGGGCGCGCGCATCCAAGGCTGGTGGCGTTCACTGGCGGACCCGATCCCGGAGTCCATGAACCTGATGCTCACCCTCGAAGACGAGGTGGTGAGTGAAGGGCACTACGCCTGCATGTACGTCCCCGGACTGCTTCAGACCCGCTCGTACGCCGAAGCTGTCCACCGCGCATCCGAGATGAGGTGCAGCGACCAAGAGATCAATCACATGGTCGACATCCGGATGAAGCGTCAGGAGCTGCTGTCGCGCGACGAGCCCCCACACCTCTGGGCGGTGATTGACGAGGCCGTGATCCGGCGCATGGTCGGGGGACGTTCCGTCATGCGCGAGCAGTTGCAGCATCTGATCGCACTCTCGGCTCAGCCCCACGTCACGGTCCAGATTCTGCCGTTCTCCGCAGGGGCGCACGCGGCGGCTGTAGGCAGTTTCGTCCTCCTGGGCGGGGCGACGCCGGAGCTCGATGTGGTCTACGTGGACATCCTCGGCGGCGGCCTGTTCATGGAAAAGCCTCAGGAACTCGAACGCTATAGGTTGGCGTTCGAGTATCTGCGCGCCCAAGCACTGGACCTCCAGTCGTCCGTCGCGCTGTTGAACGAGGTGTGCAGGGAGCTGTGATGGAACACGAAGACGGCTACCAATGGTTCAAGTCGTCGTACAGCGGTGGCAGCGGCACGGAGTGCGTCGAGGCCGCGTTCCTCGGTGGCGGTGCCGCCGTCCGCGACAGCAAGCAGCCCCTCAAGGGGCAGTTCCGCGTGGACGCGGAGGCTTGGGCCCGCTTCGTCAGATCGGTCCGCAGGCGCGAACTGTGTTGAGCCGTCGCCCCCTCAAAGGCCGCATTGCCCCGGTACACCCGGCCCGGGCCCGACTGGGCAATAGCGCCCCACGGATCGCCTACTCGCCCGGAGCCGGGCGGCCGGGCCTGCGGCGGACTGCGAGCCACGCCCTGATGGTGCTCTCCCGCCAGGCGGGAGAACGCCCGAACTGATCGTCGGGGAGCGGAAAGTCCGCCGGCCTCACGCCAAGGCCACCGACGACACGTTTGCGCGTGCGCTTGAGATACAGACGAACCGTGGCGGCCGTGATCCCCGCGGCTTCCGCGACCCCCCCGGTGTCAAGCAGTCGCTCGGGTGGGGTGCCCATGTCTCTCCTTCGCCCGTGCCGTGAGGGCCACGATACCGAGAGGCCACCGTGCGACCGCGGTTCGTTGTCGCATTTCCTCAAGCCGCCACATAATCGATCACGTCGTGGGATCATTTATTTGTCGAAGGCTCCCACGCCCCGCGCTACCGCCGCGGCCTGCCCTGCGCCCACCCCTGGACTGTGATGCGTCGTACCCCCGACGCGGCCCCGAGCCGCGTCTCTCAGCCCTGCCCCGATTCCCACTGGCAGCCCGTTCCCGCCTCGATACAGGAGGTCGCGGCGACCGCCGCCCGGCATGCGCAGCCGCGGGCCTGGCTGCGGGCTGTGGTGTGGCTGGTGGAGGAGGCCCGGCTCCATCCGAAGGCGGGCGAGGCGACGTTACGCGTCGCGCGGGACCTGGCGCGGCGGATGGACTACGTCGAGGGGACCGTCCTGTACGACCTCGACGGGACGGCCGCACGCTGCGCGCTGTCGAGGGCGACGGTCAAGCGGCACGTCGCGTACCTCCGCGAGCTGGGGTGCCTCGCCTGGGTCCGCCACGGGTCGCGACGCAATCTGCGGCTGCCCGGGCGAGCGTACGCGGGCACGGCGACGGTCTACGCGGCCACCATCCCGTACGCCTACGACCGGGCGCACGCCCACCGCATCGACGGCCGGGGCTTCGGAGCCCGGGTCATCGGGGTGCCGAGGGCGCCCGCGAGCAACACCGCGGTGACGAGGCCGAATCGCCGTGGGCGTGAGCCCCAATCTCTCGGCGCTCACCCCCGTACAGGCGCAGTTGAGATGAGGGGGAGGTTCAAAGACACCCCGTACCGGCGCGCGAGGGCGCGTACCACCGCCCGGGCAGGGGGTTCGGCACGCAGGAGCCCGATGCAGGTCGCCGCCGACATCCGGATCGCCGCCCGCGTCCGGCCCCTCGTCCCGTGGACGCAGAGCGAGGGGCTGCGCCGACTCGCCCACGCGTTGCGGCCGTTGATCGACGAAGGGCTCGACACCCACGATGTCGCCGCCGAGTTGACCTCCTGGTGGATCACCTGGCGCCCCGCCGCCCCCGCCGCGTACATCACCGCACGCCTCCGCGACCGGGCGCCCGCCTCTCCGTACGACGTTCTGTCGGCCGACGCCTGCCCGCAGACCGTCCGGCCCACCGGCAACGCCGCTTGGCATGCCTGGCTCCAGCAGCGCGACACGGCGACGGATGTGCACGAGAACCGGCGCACCGACGACGACCGCCGTTACGCCCGCCTCTACAGCTGGGACCGCTGGGAGGAGGTCGCCGCCCACTACGCCACGAACCCCGACGACGCGCTGGACCTCTACGGCACCCGCCTGTGCGGGTACGCGGTCAAACGCGCCTCGATCGATCGCCGCAGGCCGTGAAGCGGACGCGCCGCGGGCCATTGAGCGCAAGTGGCCGGAAGCCGTTCTCCGGCAACGCACCCGGTGCGACCAGTACGAGGCACTGAGCCCGCTCCCGGAGATCCTGGTCCTCGGTTCCTCGACCCCGATCCGGCCACAACGTGAGCGCCACGGGGCCGGTCCGTCAGGCCGGGCCGGCCGGCGCCTCCGCCCCTGCCGGAACCTGTACCCGCGCGTCCGCCTCCGCCCCCAACACCGGCGGCTCCCCCGCCGTCCACACCGCCCGCACGCCCATCCGGCCGACCCGCCACCCCTCGTCCGTACGGCGGAACCGGGCCTCGTACACGCCGCCCACCGTGAAGAGGGAGGTGTCGGGGTGTACGTGGGTCATGTGGGCGTTCCACGTGACGTCGGCCGTGCGGGCGTCCGGGGCGGGGTGGACCAGGACGTCGGAGGAGATGTGGAGCGTGGCGGCGAAGCGGCTGACGGACTCTTCGGCGAGGCGGATCGCGTCGGCGCCGGTGGCCTCACCGACCGGGGTCGTGACGTGGAGGTCGTCGGTGAAGTAGGCGTCGGCCCAGCCCTCTTCGAAGCGGCGCTCGTCCAGTGCGCGGAAGAAGCCGCTGATGAGGACGGCGATCCCGAAGTGGTCCTGGGGGTCCGGGGCGGTGCTCGTCTCGTTCATGGCTCGATCGTGCGATCTCAAGCGGACTTGAGGTCAAGAGGCGCCGTGAACAGAGCGACGCCGACCACGCCCACGTGAGCGCCCACCACCCGGCCCCGGCGCTCCTCCACCACGTCGATCCGCGGATCGGGCTGCGGGGCGACGACTTCGCCGCGGTCATCCGCGGGCCGTTGTCAGCGACAACGTCACTCGGGGGTGCCCGGCGAGGGCCGACCGCATGCGTTCCTGCCTGGCCGGGCGTGCGGACGCAAGCGAGCGGACGGCGCGCCGTCGCAGGTCAGACCAGTTCGAAGGCCCGCCGGAAGACGCCGTACTCCCCGGGCGTCTCCCAGCACCTGTAATGGCAGCCGAGAAGATCGGGCAGGGCGATCCCCAATTGCCCCGACAGCACGTCGCCCCCGGTTCTGAACATGCGGGTCGGCTCATCGACGGCCTGGCAATGAGCAGTTGCTCCACGCAGTTCGACGACTACGTACTCCACGCTCCGGCCGGCGCCGACCGCCGGTTCTTCGTGGTGCTGCTCGTGCCGGGCATCCCTGACCTGCCCGCAGAGCCCGCATCGCACGTTGTCGTTCGAGGCATCCACGGCAGGCATCGTACGCCTCAGTCGCACACGTGCGATTCCATTGCCCTGGCCGTGGGTGATGACCCGCAACGCGCTACGGGCGGCGCTCGGCCTCCACGGCACCCGTCCCTGCGAGCCGAGGGCCGGGACCGGCGCCTCGGGCTCCACGACCACTCCGTGGACTTCGACCGCCACTTCCGGCGGTCCGGTACCGACGGCATCCTCCGGCACGAGGCGCTGAGCCCGCTCCCCCGCCCCTCAGGGCCGGGGTCCGTCCGCCGGCAGGTAGCCGAGTTGGGCCGCGTGGACGCCTGCCTGGAAGCGGCTGCGGGCGTCCAGCTGGCCGAGGAGGCCGGTGGCGATGCGGCGGGCGGTGCGGGGGGAGACCCCGAGGCGCTTGGCTATGGCCTCGTCCGTGTAGCCGCGGGCCAGCAGGCGCAGGGTTTCGTGCTGTTGGCGGGTCAGTGAGTGTCCGGCGGGTCTCTCGCACGGGCCGAGCGGTTCGGCGTCGTCCCAGACGTTCTCGAACAGGGCCTCCAGCGCCGCGATGAGGCCCGGGCCCGAGACCACGAGTGCGCCGAGCGAGGAGTCCTGGTCGTCCAGGGCGACCAGGGCCAGGCGGTGGTCGGTGATGATCATGCGGGTGCTGAGCGAGGGGGCCGTGCGGATCCCCGCGCCGAGCGAGGCCAGCCAGCTCACGTGGGCCACCGTGGGCGGGTGGTTGTGGATGCTGTCGAGATAGACCGTGCGCATCCGCACCCCGCGCTCCAGGAGCTCCTGGTTGAGGGGGCGGGAGGCGTGCATGTTCTCCTCCGTCTGCGCGCCGCCCGTCGCGAAGGTCAGGATCTCCTCCTTCACCTCCTCGTGGAGCCGCACCAGGTAGTCCCGTACGTGGTCCACGCCGTCCAGGTGCATCACCGGCGGCTCACCGGCGCCGGGATGGGGGGCGGGGAGGCCGCAGAGGAGTTCGGCCACGGCCGCCTCCCCGTCCGCAAGCCGCTGCCGTTCGGCGGCGAGCAGTGCGCGGCGGCGGGTCAGCAGCATCTCCAGGCCCAGTCTGGGGTCGACCACATGCAGGCGCTGCCCACCGGTGCCCGCGGCCGGCCGCACCAGGGACAGGTCCAGTAACTCCTTCACGGCGGCGTCGAACTGATCCTGCATCAGGCGCAGCCGGGTGCGGTGCTCCGCGAGGGACGCGTACGGCTCGGCGATCAGTGCCCGGTAGACGATCTCCGCCGTGGCATCGAGGCCCAAAGGGTCGAGCATCGTCCCTCCACACTAGGAGCGCTGTCTCTTGCCGTAGTTATTACCTCGAGGCAGTGAAATCTACTCTTCAGCACCCCGGTTGCGCGGCGCTAAAAGGCCACGCCACGAGCGGGTGAACGGTGGCGGACCGTCTCCCGGGGGCCGGCGGCGGCCCGGATATCCACATGCTGGACGGAAGGGGCCATGGCCTCATCGGTCCACCGGTCCCGCCTTCACCGTCGCGTCACCCGCGTACAAAACTCACGGCTGTCGAACGCTCCCCACCACTGGTTCGAAAGGCTTCCGCATGACGTGTCCCCACCGGTTCTCCTGTACGGCTTTCCCGTCCCTCGCCCTGCCCGAGCCCCCGGGGAACCGGTCGAACGACTTCGGCTGGCAGTAGTCCCCGGTCCTGTACGGGTACGACGAGGCAGCGGCCCGGCGACGGGCCGCCGAGAGTGTACGGGAAGGCGGACGACGGTGCTGTTCCAACTGCTCGGGCCCCTGAGCATCACCGATGGGCGGGACCTCGTGGTCCTCCCGCCCTCCAAGCCGACCGCCCTGCTGGCCGCCCTGCTCATCCGGCCGGGGCGGGTCGTCTCCACCGACTACCTGCAAGAGGCCGTCTGGGGCGAGGAGCAGCCCACCACGGCCAAGGCCGCGCTCCAGAGCTGCGTCCTGCGGCTGCGCCGGATCTTCGCCAAGTACGGCATCGAGGACCAGGCCGTCGTGGCGGTCGCCGGCGGCTACCGCATCCACGCCGACGCCGAGACCCTCGACCTGCTCCACTTCCGGCAGCTCGTCGGCCGGGCGGCGGCCGGTGAGGACTCCGAGCTGTACACCCTGCGGGCCGCCCTCGCCCTCTGGCAGGGGCCGCTGCTCGCCAACGTGCCCTCCGGACTGCTGCACCGGGACGAGGTGCCCCGGCTGGCGGAGGAACGCCTGCGGGTCCTGGAGAGGGTCTGCGACATCGAACTGGAGCACGGCCGCTGCCGCGAAACCCTCGTCGATCTCTGGGAAGTTACGCGCGTATACCCGGCGCACGAGCGGTTCTCCGAGCAGCTGATGCTGGCCCTCTACCGGACCGGGCGGCAGACGGAGGCGCTGTCGGAGTACCGGAGGATCAAGGCGTACCTCCGCGAGGAACTCGGCGTCGACCCGCGGCCCGGACTCCAGCGCCTGGAACTGGCGATCCTGCGCGGCGACGACCTGGGCACCCCGGACACCGGGCAGGCCCCCGTCTCAGTGACCGCCCCAGCGCCACCGGCCGCACCCCCGTCGCGGGCGCTTCCGCCGGAGGGCCGGGGCGGTGGCGGTGACGGTACGGGGGTGGCCCCCCTCCCCGCGGTGCCCGGCTTCACCGGGCGCCGGAGCCAGGTGGAGGAACTCGTCCCACTGCTGACGGGCGGCTCCCCCTGCACCTCCCCGGCCGGCACCTCCCCGGCCGGCGCCTCCTTCGACCGCGCCCCGGAGTGCACGGCCCCCGATCGTGCCCCGGTCGCCGTGCTCTCCGGGGCGCCCGGCATCGGCAAGACCGCGCTCGCCCTGCATGTGGCGCACCTGGTGAGCGGGCATTTCCCGGGCGGGTGCGTCCTGTTGCCGCTGACCTTGCCCGACGGCACCCCGCGCCCGGCCGAGGAGGCCGCCACCGAGCTCCGCGACGCGCTGCCCGCCGGGTCCGGCACCGGGCGGGACCGTACGCTCCTGATCCTCGACGACGCCGTCCACCCCGACCAGGTACGCCCCCTGCTCGCCGCCAACGCCGGCGGTGCCGCGCTCGTCACCAGCCGGATGGGGCTCGCAGCTCTCGTCGCCACGCACGGCGGCACCGTGCACCGGCTCGGCGCACTCGACCCCGAGGAGTCGTACGCCCTGCTCACAACCGTCCTGGGCCCGGAACGCGTCACCGCCGAGCCCGCGGGGGCGCGGCTGCTGACCGAGGTGTGCGGGCACCATCCGCTCGCCCTGCGGATCGCCGCCGCCCGGCTGCTCACCCGGCCCCTCCTCAAGCCGGCCGACTGCGCGCGCTGGCTCCGCCACGGCCTGCCGGCCCGCCTCAGCCTGGCCGACGACCCCCGGATGTCCGTACCGCTGACCCTGGACGAGGCGGTGGGGCGGCTCCCTCCGGTGCTGGCCGAGGCACATCTCCGGCTCGGGGCGGCGGCACGCGGCCCGCTCACCGCGGACCTGGCCGCCACCGTCCTCGACGTGCCGTGGGAGACGGCCGAAGACGTGCTGGAACGCCTTCTCGACGCGGGCCTCCTGGAGGAGGAGCACCCGGGCGCCTTCCGGATGCACGACCTGCTGCGCGCGCACGCCCGGCGCGCGACCGTCTCCTCCGTCGCCGCCTCCGCTCCGGGGCGCGCCCGCGAACTCCCGCGCCCGCCACGGCGCGGGGAGACACCCCAGGCGGGCAGTACCCGGCCCATCGCCCTGCGGTGACATCGCGTCACCACCCCGCACCTGACACCCGGTACCACCACCCCGTACGCCCCCACCCGCTCCCAGCCGGACAGCGCGGCCCGCCCCCCGGGCCCGCCGTCCCAGCCCCCAGAACACGAGGTGTGACGCACGCATGGCAGCAACGCCGTACACAGAGACCGCCGGGACCCGGCCGCGAGTCCGCCGTGACGTCCTGTTCACCGAGACGCCCGACGGCGTGATCTTCCACAACGCGGACGGAGGTTTCCGGCTCGCCGCCCGGTCGGGTTACCGGTTCGCCACGCTTCTGGTGCCCCATCTGGACGGCAGCAGATCGGTCGAGGAGATCTGCCAGGGCTTCGGCGACCGGCAGAAGGCCATGGTCGGCGAACTCGTGAAGGCCCTCTACGCGCGGGGCTTCGCCCGGCCCGTACCGGCACCGGACGAGTCGGCGGGCCCAGCGACGGCCCCGGCCCCCGCCGAACGCTTCGCCCAGCAGATCGCCTACATCGACCACTACGCGGACGAAGCCGACGCCCGGTTCGCCCGCTACCGCTCCACCCGGGTCGCCGTGCTCGGCGACGGTCCCGTGGCCCGCTGGTGCGTGCTGTCGCTCATCCGCAACGGCTGCGCCGCCATCGGCGTCGACGCCACCCTCCTCGACGGCTCCGGGGGCACCACCGCCGAGGAGTTCGCGGAGGTCCGCCGGGAGGCGGCCCGGCTGGCGGAGGAGGACTGCCCCGTCGAGCTGTCCGTACTCCCGGAAGGGCCCGGGCCCCGGGCCGGCTGGGCGGCCTACGACGGGTACGACGTCGTCGTCGCCGCGGCCGGTCCCCACGTGCCGGGCACCGTACTGGCGCTGCTCCGCGAAGGGGTTCCCGAAGGCAGGACGCTGCTCCCGGCCTGGACGTTCCAGGGGCGGGCCGTCGTCGGACCGGTCATGACGCCGGGGGCGGCGGCCTGCTGGGCCTGCGCGGCCCTGCGGCTGGGCGCGGCCGGTGACGCGGCAGGCACGGCGGCCGCCGGTCTCTGGAGCGGGCTCGCCCTCGGCACCGGCACCCCCGGGGCCCAGCCCGTGGGGCCGCTCGCGGCGATGCTCGGCAACCTGCTCGGCTACGAGGTGTTCCGCCTGGTCACCGGCGCGCTGCGAGCCGAGACCCGCGACCGGCTCCTCCTCCAGGACATGGCCTCCTTCGACGTGGCGTCGGAGCCGCTGCTGCCGCATCCCGCGTGCCCGTACTGCGCGCCGCCCCCCGCCCTGCCCGAGCCGGTCGACCTGGCGTCCGCGCCGACCCGCCCGGCGTTCCTCCCGACGGCGGCCACCGCCGCCGACGACGAGGCCGCCCAGGGCCCGCTCGCCGCACTCGAACGCCGCTCCGCCCTCGTCCACCCGCACGCCGGGGTGTTCACCGCCTACGCCGACGAGAAGGTGACCCAGACCCCGTTGAAGGTGGGCTCGGTCGTCCTGGGGGGCCTCGGCGCCGGGGGCCGCAGGACGGTCACCGCCTTCGACGTCCACCACACCGCCGGGGCCCGGCTGCGGGCGCTGAACGCCGCCGCCACGGTCTACGCCGAGCACGTGGTGCCCGCCCCGGTACCCGACGACGCCATGGCGGAACTGCCCGCCGTGGCCCCGGACAGCCTCACCGTCGCGTCCGGCACCGGCGGCACCGGCACGGCCACCCGCTGGACGGCGGCCGTCTCACTGCTCACCAAGGAGGCGGTCCGGGTGCCCGCCGCGGCGGTGCGCCCCTTCGGCGCGGACAACGCGGACCGCCGCTTCGAACCCACCCGGGCCGGTGCCGGAGCCGGTGCGGACCTGCCCGAGGCCGCTGGGGCCGGGCTGCTGTCGGCGCTCGCCCACGACGCTCTGCGCCGGGCCGTCCGGGGGGCCGGCGCGGTCTCCGTCATCACGCCCCAGCTGCTCGGCGAGGACCCCGAACCGGTGTTCCTGCTGCGGTCGGCGGCCCATCTCGGCCTCACCGTCGAGCTGCTGGACCTCGGCGAGCGGGCGTTCTCCGGGGCATCCGTCGTCCTCGCCCGGACGACCGGCACCCCCCGCCCCGCCCTCTGGGCCGTCGGCGCGGCCCCGGACCTCGCGACGGCGGCCGTGGACGCCCTGCGGGACCTGCTCGGCGAGGCCCAGACGGCGGCCGAAGGACAGGCCCAGACGGCCGAAGAAGGGTCCCGGGCCGAAGGACCCGGCGCCCCGGACACCGGTGACCCGCTGCTGCGCGACCTGGACGCGGCGCTCGTCCCGGTCACCGCCGACCGGCCCGCCGCCCCGGACGCCCCGGCCGGGGAGGACGGCACCGGCTGGACCCGCATCCTCGAACGCCTCGCCGCCGCCGGGCGGGACGCCCTGGTCGTGCCCACGCACGCCGCCGACCTGCCCACGGCGGGCATCCACACCGTGCGTGTCCTGCTCACCCGGGCGGCCGCCGATGCCGGCTGAGACCGCCGTACGTCCCCTCCTCACCGAACGCCCCGAAGCCGTCGGCCGCTTCGCCGCGGCGCTGCGGTACGCGCTCGGCGAGGGCGGTGCCGTCCCGGTCGTGTCGGTCGCGCCGCTCGGCGTCCGGGACGCGTACGCGCCGACCGGCGCCCCGGGCGGGGACACGCCGGCCGACAGCGCCGCCGTGCCCGTCCACCTCTACGGCCGGCAGGTGCTGATCGGCCCGTGGCCCGCCCGGGACGGACGCGCCGGCTGCGGCACCTGTCTCGCCCGCCGCTGGCAGGGCGTGCGCTCGGTGTCCCTGCGCGAGGGCCTCGAACTGGGCAACGGCACCCGGGCGGTCGGCGACTGGCCGTACGGCACGCCCTTCGCGGTCACCGCCGTCGCCGCCCTGATGGCGGGGCTCGCCGGTGCGGAGCCCGCGCCGGGCCCGTACCCCCGGGTCCACCTGCTGGACCTGGACGCCATGACCGTACGCAGCCACCCCCTGGTCCCCGATCCGGAGTGCCCCGGCTGCTCCACGCCCGGCCCCGACACCGCCGGGGCCGCGGCGCTCACCCTGCGGCCCGCTCCCCCGTACCGGCCGGGTGTCTTCCGGGTGCGGCGGGTGGAGGACTACCGGCTGCCGGAGGACGCCTTCGTCAACCCGCACTGGGGCGCGCTCGGTTCCTCGGTGACCTGCGACGTCGCCTCGACCACCACCTCCGCCACCGTCGGCTGCTTCTCGACCCGGTCCGGGGACTACCTCCGGGAGACGTTCTGGGGCGGCCACGCGGACACGTACGCGCACAGCCGGAGCATCGGGGTCCTGGAGGCGCTGGAGCGTTACGCCGGGATGCGGGCCCGCGCCAGGACCACCCGGCTCATCGCCTCCCTGGACGAGCTGGGCCCCGACGCCGTCGACCCGCGCGAAACCGGCCTGTACGCCGAGGAGTTCTACGACCGGAACCCCTGGGTGCGCCCCTTCGCGACGGACCGGAAGATCCCCTGGGTGTGGGGCTGGTCGCTGCGCGACGACCGCCCCCGGCCGGTGCCCGAGGTCCTCGCCTATTACCACGCCCCGGGTCTTGAGGGCCGGTTCGTGCAGGAGAGCTCCAACGGCTGTGCGTCCGGCGGCAGTACGGAGGAGGCCGTCTACTTCGGGCTGATGGAGGTCATCGAACGGGACGCCTTCCTGCTCGCCTGGCACGGGCAGCTGCCCCTGCGCGAGATCGACCCGGCGACCAGCACCAGGACCGCCACCCGGCACATGGTGGACCGGCTGGCCATGTACGGCTACCGGGCCCGCTTCTTCGACACCCGGATCGGCTTCCCGGTCCCCGTGATCACCGGCTGCGCCGAACGCTTCGACGGCTCCACCGGCCGGATGTGCTTCGGCGCGGGCGCCGGACTCGACCCGGAATCCGCCCTGGACTCCGCGCTCTGCGAGATCGCCACCGACGCGGTCAACCTCGTCGGCCGGACCCTGCGCGACGAGGAACGGCTGCGTGCCATGGCCACCGACTTCGACCGGTTCACCACCCTCCACGACCACCCGCTGTCGTACGGAATCCCGGAGATGGGCCGGCACGCCGACTTCCTGCTGCGGCAGCCCGTACCCCGCCCCCCGCTCTCCGTCGCCGACCTGGCCTGGCCGGACACCGGGGGTGACCCGGCCGCCCCCGACCTCCGCGCAGACCTGCTGCGCGCGGTCGGCGCCGTCACCGCGGCCGGCCACGACGTGGTCGTCGTCGACCAGACCCTGCCCGAGCAGCGCGTAGTCGGACTGCACACCGTGAAGGTCCTGGTGCCGGGGCTGCTCCCCATCGACTTCGGCTGGTCCCGCCAGCGCGCCCGGCACATGCCCCGGACGCGGACCGTGCTCGGCCCCGCGGGCCTCAACCCGGCGCCGCACCCTTTCCCATGACCGCACGTCAGCCGCACCCGACCATCCGAGCCCACGCGAGAGGGGGCCGCCCCATGGGGTACGCCCACGAGTACGCCGACGCCGTCCTGCACCGCGGTCGCGTCCCGATGGAGCCCACCGACTTCGTCCCGGACTGGCCCGACGGCCCGCGCCGGGGGAAGTTCTACCCGGGCGTGGAGCCGTACGCCCTCCCGGACGGCGACGACCTCCCGGACGCCCCCGCCGCACGCGGTCTGCTGCCCGCCCCGGACGGCGGCGCGGCGGCGGGCGACCCGGCCGGCTTCACCCTTCCGCTGCTGTCGGCGATGCTCAAGGACTCCTACGGGCTGACCGGCCGCCGCCTCGGCGTCCAGGCCAACAGCGACCTGTCGGGGCTGCCGCTGCACACCCACGCCAACTGGTCCCGGGGCACGGCGGGCGGCGGCGGTCTCTACCCGGTCAGCATCTACTGGGCGTCCGGCCCCTCCGGGCCGCTGACCCCCGGCATCCACTACTACGACGTCCAGCGGCACGCCGTGCAGCGGGTGCTGACCGGCGACGTCTCCGCCCGCGTCCGCGAGGCGCTGGGGCCCGGCGCGCCCGAGGAGGCCCGGGAGACGGACCAGTACCTGATCCTCGGGGTGAAGTACTGGCAGAACGCGTTCAAGTACAACAGCTTCTCGTACCACGTGGTCTCCACCGACCTGGGCACCCTCGTGCAGACCTGGCGGATCTGGGCGGGGGCCCGGGGCCTGGCCACCTCGCCCGTCCTGTGGTTCGACGAGCCCCGGCTGAACGGTCTGCTCGGCACCGCGGGAGAGGAGGAGGGCGTCTTCGCCGTCGTCCCGCTGCGCTGGGACGCCCCGGCCCCGGCCCCCGCGACGGTCCCCCGCGGACCCGACCCGGCCGTACGGCACCGGGACGCCGAACGGTCCCGCACCGTACGGACGTTCCCCACCCTCCTCGCCATGCACGCCGCGACCACCCGGGACGCGACGGACCGCCCCGCCCCCGGCGCGCTGGCCGCCGCGGCGGCGCTGCCCACCCCGCCGGGCGGCACCCGGACCGCCCTCCCCGCCCCGGCCTTCCCCGCCGTGCCCGTGCGGCGCGCCCTGCGCACCCGGCGCAGCAGCTTCGGCCGCTTCGACGCGGCGCGCCCCGTCACGCCCGCCCAGCTCTCCGCCGTCCTCGCGGCCTGCGCCGGGACGTCGCTCCCCAGCGACGCGGACCCGGAGGGCGCGGTGCGCCAGACCCGGATGTACGCCTTCGTCAACCACGTCGAGTCCGTCGAGCCGGGCGCGTACGTGTACGACCCCGAGACCGGGGAGCTGCGGCTGGTCGACGCGGGGCCGCAGGGGGCGTTCCTCCAGGACACCTACTTCCTCGCCAACTACAACCTGGAGCAGGCGGGGGCCGTCCTCGTGCCGGCCGTCCGCACCACCGCCGTGCTGGACGCGGTGGGCGACCGCGGTTACCGCCTGGCGGCCGGCGCCGCGGGCGCCGTGGCCCAGACGTTCTACGTGGCCGCCGCCGCGCTCGGGCTCGGTGCGGGCGTCGCCCTGGGCTTCGACAACATCGCGTACGTCGAAAAGCTCGGCCTGGGCGACGGCGACGAGGCACCCCTGCTGATCATGCCGCTCGGCAACGAGCGGCCCCGGCCCGCCGACTTCCGGCACGAGATCGCCTGACGGGAACCCTGCGATGACACTCCTGACGTCCGACACCACCCTTCGTCCGCCCGACGTGTGGGAGCCCGGGCACCGCTTCCTGCTCCGTACGGCCGGCCTGCCCCTGGAGACCGTCCGGGGCCTGCGCTGCCCCGGCACCGGTGACTGGGCGGACGAGGTCCTGGAACTGGAGGAACGGCTGACGGCCGACGGCGCCGCGCTCAGCGAGCTGCTGCACGGACTGCTCGGCGCCGCCGACGCGGCCGGCAGCGACGCCCGCCGCCTCCTGCTCAACCTTCGCCGCGCGGTCTTCAACAACCGCCCGCCCGCCGACCCCCGCGCCGCCGAGCGCCTGGTGACCGGGCTGGCCGAACAGGTGGGCGCACGGCTCGCCGACTGGCTGGCCCTCCGCACCCGGTACGCCGGTCTCCTGGGCCGGGGACCGGAATTGCTGGCCGTCGAGATGCGGGGTGCGCGCCGGGCGCTGCGCGAGGCGCTGGCCGGGGACCGGTTCCGGCTGGGGCTGCTGCTGGCCTCGCCCACGCTGGACAGCAGGCTCGGCGGATACCTGGAGGACACGAGCGCCGAGCCGGGCAAGCGGATGCGCAAGATTGAGCGTTCGGCGCTCACCTACCTCTACCGCACCGCGTGCAAGACGAGTCCCTTCAGCACCCTGACCGCCGTCGCCACCGGCACCTTCGACACGGGCGCCCCGGACACCGCTCCGCCCGCCCTGCGCGTCGGCGAGGAGTGGACCAGCCACGTCCGGCTCAACGTCGTCGTCGTCGGCCGGCTGGCCGACCTGATCCTCGCCGACCCCGTGCGCCGCCAGGACCTCCCCGTCGTCCTCGCCCCGGGCTGGGGGCGCGACGAGGACCGCATCCGCTACGTCCGCCAGTGGGTGACCACCGGTGACGACAGCGCGGCCGTCACCTTCGACGCCGTACGCGACCGGCTGTTCTACCTCCGCGGCAGCGGCACCCTGGACCGGCTGCTCACCTTCTTCTCCGCCCACGAGGGGCCACGCCACCGGGACCTCGTGGACATGCTGCGCACCGAGCGCGGCGCCGGTCCTGACGAGGCCGAACGCTACGCGGCGGCCCTGCTCCAGCTCGGCATGGTGCAGGTGCCGGGCCTGCGCACCGATGTGCACAGCCCCGACCCGCTGCGCTCCTTCCAGCAGGCCCTGCGCGGTCTCGGGGCCCCCTGGGCGGACGCGGTCGCGGCCTCGCTCGACGGACCGGCCGCCTGCCTGGCCGCGTACCCGGCCGCCCCGCTCACCGAACGGCGCACCCTGCTCCGCACCCTGCGCACACAACTCCTCGACGTACAGCGGGAGCTGGGTGCCGAGGACGCCGCGCTGCCGCAGACCCTGGTGTACGAGGACGTCAGCGCGGGCGAGGACCTGAGCGGCGGGCCCGGGCCGCTGGCCGGCGCCACGGGCCGGGCGCTGCGGCGGGTCGAGGGCATCCTCCCGATGTACGACATCACCCTGCCCCAGCGCATCACCCTGCGCGGCTTCTTCCTGGCCCGGCACGGAAGCGGCGGGCGCTGCGACGACCTGCTCGGCCTGGTGCACGACTTCCACGAGGACCTCTTCGACCAGTACATCTCGTTCACGTCCAAACGCTCTACCTTCGACGCCGAAGGGGAGTACGTCCCCGAGGAGAACTGGCTCGGCCAGAGCGCCCTGCGCACCCTGGACTCGGCCCGCCGGCGCTTCGTCGCCGGGATGCGGGAGCAGTGGGAGAAGCACGGCACGGCGGACGAGATCCGGCTCCCCGCCGGTCTCCTCACCGAAGTGGCCGGGGAACTCGCCACGATCACCCAGGACTTCACCCCGCAGAGCCACCACATCCAGATCGCAGGTCCCGGTGCGGACGGGCGGCCGCTGGTGGTCCTCAACCGCTCGTACGGCGGGCTCGCCTTCCCCTTCAGCCGGTTCACGCACGTCTACGACTCCGACGGCGCGACCGGTCCGGGAGTGCGCCCCGGCCTCTCGGAGCGGCTGCGCGCCGAACTCCTCACCCGCGCCCCGGAAGGCGCCGTCCTCGCCGAGCTGACCGGGGGCCCGATCACCACCAACCTCAACCTGCACGGCCGGCTGACGAGCCACCAGATCGTCTGCCCCGGAGAGACCTCCACCGTGCCCGAGGACGCCCGGATCCACCTGGAGGACCTGTACCTCCAGCACGACGAGGCCACCGACCGGCTCGTCCTGCGGTCCCGGCGGCTGGAGTGCGAGGTCGTCCCCGTCTACCTGGGCTACCTCGTGCCCGTCGCGCTGCCGGAGATCCCCCGCACCCTGCTCCTGCTCGCCCCGAGCACCATGACGCCCACCGACGTCTGGGGCGGCGTCCCCGAGGCCCCCGCCCGCGACGGCGTCACCCGCAGACCGCGCGTGGTCCACGACGGGATCGTCGTCAGCCGTCGCAGCTGGACGGCCGACGCCGGGGCGCTGCCCGCCCGGGCACCCGGCGCCGACGAGGCGGGGTGGTTCCTCGGCTGGCGGCGCTGGCGGCGCACCCACGGGCTGCCCGCCCAGGTCTTCGCGACGGTCGTGCGCGAGGGGCGCCGCGCCCTGGGCGCCAAACCCCTGTACGTGGACTTCGACAGCCCGTTGTCCCTGACCGCGTTCGACGCCCTGCTGGAGCGCGGGCCGGGCGACGCCGTGGTCCTGCGGGAGATGCTCCCGTCCGAGGACGCCCCGCACGTGCTCTCCGAACAGGGTCACCACGTCGCCGAACTGGCCGTGGAGACCTTCACCTCCCGCCCGCGTACCGAGGACGGCCCGACATGCCGGAACTGATCTCGCCCAGCCCCGCCCGCCCCGCCGGCACGGAACGGGGGGACTGGATCGCCCTGCACGTCTTCTACGCGGCCAGCCCCCGGCCGATGCTGGTCGACTGTGTCCGCCCGCTGGTCGCCGAGCTGACCGCCGAAGGGCTGCTGGCCGGCCACTTCTTCATCACGTACTGGCTGGAGGGACCGCACGTCCGGCTCCGGCTGCGCCCCGCGAGCCCTGCCGCCGCCCCCGAGGTGCGGCGGCGCGCCGAAGCGGCCCTCACCGGCTTCCTCCGTACCCGGCCCGCCCTCTACGAGGTCGACTCCGGGTTCCTCAAGGACTTCTACAACGAGCTGTTCGACATCGAGTTCCCCGGCGGGGACCGCACCCGGTACATGGGCGAGGACGGCCGGATGAACCTGCGGCCGAACAACTCCTTCAGCCTGGAGCCGTACGCCCCCGAGTACGCCAAGTACGGCGGCCCGGCCGGGGTCGAGCTGGCCGAGTGGCATTTCCGGCACTCCAGCGACCTGGTCATCGACGCCTTCCGCACCATGAACCTCCACCTGCGGACCGTGCTGCTGGGCACCTCGGCCCAGCTGATGATGGTGATGGCGAGTTGCTTCCTGCCGGAGAGGGACCGGCTCGCCGACTACCTGGACGGCTACTACGCGTTCTGGCACCGCGCCTTCCCCGGCACCGGCTTCATCGGATCGGAGGAGTACGAGCGCACCTACACGCAGATGGCGCCCGCCCTGGGCAGCCGCTTCGCCGCGATCCGCGCCGCCGTCGCCGCCGGGGAGCGGGGCCGGCTGCCGTCCTTCCTGCGCGGCTGGGCGGCCCACTGCCTGGAGCTGCGGGACCGGGTCACCGACCTCGCCACCCGGGGCGAACTCCTCTTCCCGGCCTGGGACGGGCCCGCCCGCGAGGACTCCGGCCAGGAGCGCGCCGAGCCGGCCGGGGCGGCCCCCCTGGAACGGCTCACCCATGTCCCGGCCGTGCTGCCCCGGCTGCTCTCCCCGTACATGCACATGACCAACAACCGGCTGCATGTGACGATCCGCGACGAGGCGTACCTCTCCTTCGTCCTCGGCCAGGTCCTGCGCGAGCCGGCGGGTACCGCCGGTGCGGTGGCGGACCACGCCGGTACGGGCGACGCCGGTACGGGCAGGGCGGCGGGCTCATGAACCCGGCCACCGACCGCGCTCGCGCCGCCGCTCGCGCGTACCGCCCCGCGCTCGGGCCGGGCGTCCTCATCAGCCCGCCCCTGCTGCGCGGCCCCCGCACGGTGCACCTGCTCAAGCACCCCGTGAGCGGCGCCGCGTTCGAGGTCGGGCCCAAGGAGCACTTCCTCATCTCCCGCCTCGACGGGACCCGCACCCTCGACGACCTCGCGCCCGCCTACGCCGAACGCTTCGGCCGCCGGCTCGCCGAGGAGCACTGGAACAGGCTCCTCGGCCTCCTCGGCACCCGGAGCCTGCTGGCGGGCGCCCCCGACCCGCCGCCCGCCGCCCCTCCCCCGGCCCGCACCGGCGGGCGGTGGCACGGCACCCGGCGCCTGGTCGCCGACGCCGGCCGGACCACCGCCCGGCTCCACCGCGTCCTGCGTCCGCTGCTCCACCGGGCGGTCCAGCTCCCGCTGCTGGCCGCCGTCCTCGTCACCGTCGCGGCCCTCGTCCTGCACACCGGTGAACTCCTCGACGGCACCGGCGAACTGATCCGCGAGCCGGCGGCCCTGGCGGGTGCCGCCCTGTTCCTGTGGTTCAGCATCACCCTGCACGAACTGGCCCACGGCGTCGCCGCCCAGCACTACGGCGGCACGGTCACCGAGATCGGCGTGCGCTGGCGTCTCCCGGTGGCGATGCTCTACTGCACCGTCGACAACTACCTCTTCCTCCCCTCCCTTCGCGCCCGGCTCGTCATCGCCGGGGCGGGCGCCCACCTCAACATGGTGCTGCTGCTGCCCTTCGCCCTCTGGTGGTCCCTGCTGCCCCCCGGCGACCCCACCAGGGCGCTGCTGGCCGGGCTCCTGCTGCTCGGCGCCGTCCAGGGACTCAGCAACCTCGTCCCGCTGCCCCCGCTCGACGGCTACCGCATGCTCGGCCATCTGCTCGGCACCGCCCGTCTCGCCCCGGAGACCCGCGCCTACCTGGCCCTGCGCCGCGGCGACCCGGACGCCGCCGCCGCGTACCCCCGCCGGGCCCGGCGCCTCTACACGGCGTACGCCGCCGGATTCCTCGCGCTCGTCCTCCTCGCCGCGGCCGGCACCTGCGCCGCGGCCTACCAGCTCCTGACGGGGTGACCGAGGTGACCGCGCCGCGCGACCGTCCCCGACCGGAAGGAACCACGCACCACATGAGTGAGGTACAGGCGATGCCAACCACCCCCGGCGAGGGCACCGCCCCGGCCCCCGCCGTCCACGTCCGGCACGTCTCCAAGCGGTACGGAGAACGCCAGGCCCTCGACGACGTGTCGCTGGAGATCGGCCGCGGCGAGTTCTTCGGCCTGCTCGGGCCCAACGGCGCCGGCAAGTCGACCCTGGTGGAGATCATGGAGGGGCTGCGCCGGGCCGACAGCGGCACGGTCACCGTGTTCGGCGAGTCCCCCTGGCCCCGCAACACCGCGCTGTTGCCCCGGGTCGGCATCCAGACCCAGTCCTCCGCCTTCTTCGTCCGGCAGCGGGCGCACGAGCACCTGCGTACCGTCGCCGCCCTCTACGGCGCCCCGCGAAGCGCCGTGGACGCCACACTGGAGGCCGTCGGGCTCACCGAGCAGCGCGACATCCAGGTGGAAAGCCTCTCCGGCGGGCAGCGCCAGCGCCTCGCCATCGCCTCCGCCCTCGTCCACGGCCCCGAACTGATCTTCCTCGACGAGCCCACCGCCGCCCTCGACCCGCAGGCCCGCCGCGATCTGTGGGAGGTGCTGCGCGCCCTCAAGGCCCAGGGCCGCACCATCGTCTACACCACCCACCACCTGGACGAGGCGGAAGCGCTCTGCGACCGCATCGCGATCCTCGTGGACGGCACGGTCGCGGTCACCGACACCCCGCACCACCTCGTCGGCGGTTTCAAGGCGGCCACCAGGCTCCTGCTGCCGCTCGGCCGCCTCAGCGAGGAGGAGGCGGCGGCCATCCCCGGCGTCGACCGGGTCACCGTCCAGGGCGGCGCCCTCGTACTGGAGACCCGCGAGGCGGGCCAGGTCCTCAGCGCCGTCGACAAGCTGACCGGTCTCGACGGCGTCCAGACCCGCACCGCCGGCCTGGAGGACGTCTACCTCGACCTCACGGCCCGGCTCACCCGGTCCGCGCACACCCCCCGCCGGAACGCCGACACCACGGAGCACCAGCCATGAGCGCCTACGCCGCACTGGCCGCAGCGGGCTACCGCGCCCAGATCCGCGACAAGAGCACCCTCTTCTTCACCTTCGCCTTCCCGCTCCTCTTCCTCGTCGTCTTCGGCCTGATCTTCCGGGGCCAGGACGTCGAGGAGAGCGGCCTGTCCTACCTCTCCTACACCGCCGCCGGCGTCCTGTCCTGGGGCGTCGCCAACGCGGCTGTCTTCGGTATCGCGTTCACCCTGATGCAGTGGCGGAACGACGACATCCTGCGCCTGATCCGGATGTCCCCGGCCCCCCTCTCCGCCGTCATCGGCTCCCGTTACGTCCTCGCCCTGGCCGTCGGCGCCGTGCAGTCGCTGCTGTTCGTCGGCGTCGCCATGCTGCCGGTGTTCGGCCTCCGGCCCGCTTCCGGATGGCCCCTGCTGATCCCGGTGCTCCTCCTCGGTGTCACCACCTTCCTGCTGCTCGGCGTCATCATCGGCTCCTTCGCCGACACCCCGGAGTCCGTCGCGGCCGTCGCCAACTTCCTGATGCTGCCGATGGCGTTCCTCTCCGGCTCCTTCTTCCCGCTGGACTCGATGCCGTCCTGGCTCCAGCACGTCTCCGTGGTCCTGCCGCTGCGCTACCTCAACGACGCCGTGTCCCACGCGATCGCCGGACGCGGGGGCCTCTCCGACGTCTGGGTGGGCTGCGCCGGACTCGTCGTCTTCGCCCTGGTCTTCGGCGCCGTCGCCGTCAGGACCTTCCGCTGGACGAGGTCCTCATGAGCGCCCCGACGCGCACCGCCCCCGCCCCCGCCGTCGCCCCCATGGAGGCGGCCCGGACCGCGCTCCACACCGCCCTGGCCGACCGGACCGGGCGGGACGTCCCCGTCGTCCCGGTCGGCGCCACCGACGCCCTCGGCGACCGCGGCGCCCCGGACCCCTGGGCGGCCGAACGCCCCGGCGCCCGCGTCCATCTCACCGCCTCCGCCGTCCTCATCGGCCCCTGGGGCGGCGACGGCACCGCCCCCGCCTGCGGGCGCTGCCTCGCGATGCGCTGGCAGCGCCTGCGCAGCCGTAGCGAGCGGGACGCCCTGGAGACCGGCGGCCCCGACGGCCCCCGCCCCACGGGCGCCTGGCCGCTGCTGACCGGCCACGCCCACGACGCCGTGGCCGCGCTGTGCCGCGCGCTGCTGGACGGCCCCGGCGCCGAACCCCCCGCCACCGGCCCGGCCGACCGGCTCCTGCCCCAGGTCACCCGCCTCGACCTGGCCACCCTGCAGGTGCGGACGTACCCCCTGCTCGCCGACCCCCGCTGCCCCGGCTGCGCCCCGCCGCCCGACCCCGCAGGGCCCCGTCCGCTCACCCTCGTCGGCCGCCCCAAGCCCGACCCGGACGGCTACCGGATGCGGCCCGCGTCCTCGTACCCCCTGCCGGAAGAGGCCCTGGCCAACCCCGTCTGCGGGGTGCTGGGCGGCGGCACCTGGTCCGACGTCACCTCACCGACGACCGCGCCCGTCGCCGGCAGCGTCTTCGTACGGGGTTACGCGGGGCTCAACGACGTCACCTGGAGCGGCCAGGAGAACGCCTTCTCCACCAGCCGCACCCTCGCCTTCCTGGAGGGCCTGGAACGCTACGCCGGGACCCACCGGCGCGGCCGGACCACCCCGGTCACCGGCTCCTGGACGGAGCTGAGGGCCGACGCCCTGGACCCCGCCGTGTGCGGCCTCTACGATCCGCGCACCTACCGCGACGACCCGCTCGTCGCCCCCTTCGACCCGGACCGCGCCATCCCGTGGGAGTGGGGCTGGTCGCTGCGCGACGACAAGCCCGTCCTCGTCCCGTCCCGGCTCGTCTACTACAGCGCGGGACTGGCCGCCGACAACTTCGTCTTCGAGTGCTCCAACGGCTGCGCCATCGGCGGCGGCCTGGAGGAGGCCGTCCTCGGCGGTCTCCTCGAACTCATCGAACGGGACGCCTTCCTCAACGCCTGGTACGGCAACGCCCGGCTCACCGAGATCGACCTGGCCACCGTCGGCGGACGGGCCGCGCCCGCCATGGCCGAACGCGCCGCGCTCCAGGGCTACGACGTCCACGCCCTCGACAACCGCATCGACCTGGCCGTCCCCGTCGTGACCGCGCTCGCCGTACGCCGCGACGGCGGCCCCGGCACCCTCTCCTTCGCCGCGGCCGCCTCGCTGGACCCGCGGGCCGCCGTCGAGGGCGCCCTCTCCGAAGTCCTCACCTACATCCCGCACCTCTCCCGCCAGACCGAAGAGCGCCGGGACGAACTGGAGGCGATGGCCGACGACTTCGACCTCGTACGCCACCTCAAGGACCACGCCCAGCTCTACGGCCTGCCCAGGATGGCCGTCCACGCCGACAGCTACCTCCGTCCCCCGGCCGTACGCCCCTTCGGCGACGTCTACCGGGACTGGGAGACCACCGGGCGCCCCCGCACCGGTGACCTGCGCGACGACCTGCGCGCCGTCATCGGTGAACTCGCCCGCGCGGGACACGACGTGATCGCCGTCGACCAGACCACCCCGGAACAGGAACGCATGGGCCTGCGCACCGTCGCCACCCTCGCCCCCGGGCTCCTGCCGATCGACTTCGGCTGGAACCGCCGCCGCGCCCCCTTCATGCCCCGCCTGCGCACCGCGCTCCGCCGGGGCGGACACCGCACCACGGACCTCACCGAGGCGGCGATGCGCATGGTCCCGCACCCGTTCCCGTAACGGCGTCCACCACCCGGAGACGGCGAAACGCCCGGTACCCGTCCGGAAGGGAGACGGATACCGGGCGCGCGCGCCGCCCTGTCAGGCGGTGCAGGACGTGGTGCTGGTGGTGGAGCTGCACGTCGAGGTCGAGCTGCAACTGGTCGAACCGGCGAGCACGACCTCGCTGGCGTCCGAGTAGTCGGAGATCTCGAAGGTCTCGGCCTCCAGCTCAAGGATCTCGTCGGCGAGGGTGCTGAGGTTCTTCTCCATGGCGTCTCCTCCGGTCCGGGGCACCCGTGTCCGGGGGCCACCACGCGGTGTACACCCCGGTGGGGGTACACCGCCCATTCCACCGCCCCCCGCTCACCGCTCGGCATGCCTTCCGCCCACACATCGCTGGCACCCGATGCCAGTGGCCCCGACGAGCACGCCAGGAGCCCCATGACCCACCTGCCCCCACCTCAGGAAACGGCCCGCCCCCGGGGAGCCGCCCACCCCGCCCTGTCCCCGGCCCTCGCCCAGGAAGCGATCCGCCCCGCCCTCACCCTCTACCTGGACGTCCACCGCCACCCGGAGACGTCCGGCGAGGAGACCCGCACCGCCGCCCTGTTCGCGGACCGGCTCACCGCCGCCGGCCTCGACGTCACCCGGGGCGTCGGCGGCCACGGAGTCGTCGGCGTCCTCCGCAACGGCGACGGCCCCCGCGTCTATCTGCGCGCCGAGCTCGACGCCCTGCCGCTCCAGGAGCGCACCGGCCTCCCGTACGCGAGCACCGGCCCCGCCATGCACGCCTGCGGCCACGACCTCCACCTGGCGGCGGCCGCCGGCGCGGCGGATCTGCTGGCCCGCACCACCCACCACTGGCGCGGCACCCTCGTGGTCGTGGGCCAGCCCGCCGAGGAGACCCTGACCGGTGCCCGCGCCATGCTGGCGGACGGCCTGTACGAGCGGTTCGGCAGACCCGGCACGGTCCTCGCGCAGCACGCCGCGCCGCTCCCCGCCGGCCTGATCGCGCACGGCGGCCCCCACGCCCCGGTCGCCGCCGCGAGCGCCGCCCTCACCGTGGTCGTCCACGGCCGGGGCGGCCACGCCGCGACCCCGCACCTCACCGTGGACCCCGTGGTCACGGCCGCGGCGGTGATCGGCCGCCTCCAGACGGTCGTCGCCCGCGAGGCGGCCCCCGCCGAGCAGCTCGCCCTCACCGTGGGCACCCTGCGGGCCGGTACGGCCGTCAACGTCGTCCCGGACACCGCCGAACTGGGCATCGGCCTGCGCGCCCTCGCCGACGACACCCTGGACCGGGCGATGACGGCGGTGGACCGCATCGTCCGGGCCGAGTGCGCCGCGTCGGCCTGCCCCCGCGACCCGGATCTCACCGTGCTCTCCCGCTCCCCCGCCCTGCACGGCGACCCGGCCGCGACCGACGCGGTCCGCGCCGCCCACACCGCCCTGTTCGGACCCGCACGCGTCACCGGCTGGCCCCCGTCACTGGCCGCCGAGGACTTCCCCCTCTACGGGGACGCGGGCCGCGAACTCCACGGCGAGGACGGCATCCCGCTGGTCTACTGGATGCTGGGGACCACGAGCCCCCGGCAGTGGGCGGCCACCGGCGGGGCGGACATCCCCCCGAACCACTCCCCCCGCTTCGCCCCCGCGATCCGCACCGCACTGCCCGCGGCGATCACGGCCCTCACGGCCGCCGCACTGGACCGGCTGGCCGGGACGTGACCGTCGCCGCACGCCCGGGCGGCGGCCGATCCGACAGTGCGGAGGCGGCACAGCGGTGGCCGCGGAAGCCCCGACTCACGCATCTTTTACGGGCTCCGCAGCACAAGCCGGTCGCCTCACTGCCCCAGGGACACGACCAACCGCTCCAGTGCCCTCCGAGCGGGCGGCCCCCACGTCGGCTTGCCGTTGGGCAGCCCCCGGTCGCCGTCGTCCGCGATGAGCAGGGCACTGAGCGCGCGCAGGACCGCCCAGCCACGGGCGCGGCGAAGAGTCGCCACGTCCGGGGTGGGGCGACAGGCGGCGTGGAAACGGTCGGCGGCGTCGTCCGGGAGCAGGTTCCAGGCGGCGGAGAGGTCGCAGGCCGGGTCACCAGCGAAGAGGTCGCCGAAGTCGATGACCCCGCAGAACGTGCCGTTGGCCGTCAGCACGTTGGCGGGATGCAGATCGCCGTGGAGCCACAGCGCGGGCCCCTCCCAGTCGGGAGCGGCGACCGCGTCCTCCCAGACGCGCCGAATCCGGTCCGGGTCGGTGACCAGCCCCTTCTCGGTGACGGCTGCGAGCGCCTGAGCGAAGTGCTCCCCGTACGGCCCCAGCGGGCCCCCGCGCCCCCGCCCCGCCGGCGCCCCGGCCGGGGCCGGCCGGTGCAGAGCACTGAGAAACCGGGCCAACGTGTCGGCCGCGTCCTCCGCATGCGTCGCCGGAACCCGGTCGGCCGGCTCCCCGGGCACCCACGTGGTGACCAGCCACGGCCGCGGAAACCGTTCGGACGGTACGCCGAGACGCTGCGGCACCGGGACCGGCAACGGGAGCCCGGGGGCCAGCCCGGGCACCCAGGCGTGCTCCTTCAGCAACAGCTCGTCCGCGGACTCCGTCGCCCACGGCAACCGCACGGCGAGCTCGTCCCCCAGCCGCCACAACTGGTTGTCCCAGCCGCACGCGGCGAGGCTGAGCGGGAGATCGGCGAGGTCGGGGTGCTGGTCGCGGAGGAGGGCGCGGATCAGGTCCGGGGTCAGGTGGGCGGGGGCGGGGGCTCGGGTCTCGGTCATGCGGGGGGAGCGTAGTGGGGCGGGGCGGGGCGCCGCCTGGTCACTCCTGTCCGCGCGCGTGCGGGGAGCAGGCCGGCGGTACCGACTCGGCGTGACCGCACCGTCGGACCAAAGGACCGCCTTCGCGGCCGGCCGGGACCGTCGCAGGGCCGGGTTGCGCGGGATGGCCCCATCCGGGGCCGCCGCGTTCGGCGAGCAGTCGCTTGCGGTGGTCTCTGCGGCGGACGGCCGTCACGATCACGATGGCCGCGCCGAGGCCGACTCCCGTGAGGGGCAGAACGACGACCAGGATCGACCCGCCCAGAAACGAGACGATGCCACCGGATTTCCCGATGGCGTACTGGGACGGTCCTTCGGACGAGCAGGTGATCTCGTAGTCGCCCGTGCGCGACACGTCGATGTCGTACAGGGGATTCCAGGTCTCATCGCGAGTGAGGAATACGTCGATGCCCGGGCCCCCGAGGTGCGGATCGCCGGGCCCGGTGATGCTGCAGTCCTGGGCGGCCGACGGGCCCCTGTCCTTGATCCAGATCGTCTTCTCGCTCTCCGGACCGAGCCGGAGGGAGACCGTGTCGCCGTTGGTGAACCGGTGGCCGGTGTCGACCGCGTCGACCAAGTTGTTGAAACGGTAGATCCCGAGGACCACGCCCAGCACGACCAGTACCACCGCGGTCCCGGCCGCTACGGCGTACCAGTAGCGACCGGGCCGGAGTTCGTTCGCCGGTATCTGCGGCGGGGCGGAGGGCAGCATCGACGCATTTTAGACCGCCCGTTCGGGAGGAACGGGGGACCTCAAGCGCCGCTGGTCCACCGCGTGGGCGCTCCGGTGTAACCGGGTAGCTGGGTAGGGGGCACGGCTCAAGCCTTCAGCCCGGCCACCATGCGCACTTGGTCACTCATCGCTCGTACGGCTCGGGATTGCTGGTGCCGAGCGAGGCTCCTTCGCATTGTTTCGAAGTGTTCGTCCCCTCGGGCCGTCGACAGCACCGCGTAGTCATCGAGGAAGGTCCTCCAGGAAGCGCACGCTTCATCGATGTGACCGAACTCGAACTGCCTCTGCGCCAGCACCGCGTTGGCGTGCAGGCGCCCCTGCCTCTCCTGACGTGGCGTCGCCTTGATCGATTGCTTCATGACGTTGATGGATTGGGCCAGTTCCCGGTTCTCGTAATGGACGTGCGCGACGTGAAAGAGGTAGGCGGCCTGGCCGTAACCGCCGACCGATTCCCGACGCGAGTCCGCCTTCGAGAGCGCGGCCTCGGTCTCGCGGAGTCTCGCCACGGCGGCCCGCTTGTCTCCGACCATCGCGGAGGCATGCGCCTGCTGCCCACGCAGGAAGGCTACGAGCCTGGGACCGGCCTTGGGCGCTGCCTCCGCAGCGGAATCGGCCAGTTCGAGGGCCTTGCGACCGTGACGCAGATTGGTCGCCTGCAGGCTCATGCCCCGAAGTGTCCGGGAGTAGGTGACCTGGTCGCGAGACTCCCCGGCCAGCCGGAGCGCTTGGAGGTAGTACCTCTGCCCGAGACCGTGGGCTCGCTCGTACATGGCCATCCACCCGGTCAGGTAAGTGAGGTCGGAAGCTGCGGACAACATGTCGTCGTGCACTTCATCCGAGGCCCCGGCCTTGAGGTACGAGGCCACCGTATTGACGAGAAACGCAGCGGCCATGGGCCGTGCGTGTCCACCACCGAGCTCATCGAGGATGTCGGCGACTTTGTCCGTCATCCTCCTGACGGTCTCGACTTCGCCCCGGCCGATCCGGCCTGTCGGCCTGGTGATCCGCTGCCCGTCGTCGGCCTGCGCAACATCGGCGAAAAGAGGAACGGACAGTGCGGCCGAGTACAGACCCGCAGCAAGTACGCCACGCCGCGAGGGGTCCATATCCGCCTTTCCCAGCTGAAGCAACGACTCGGCGGTGGCCCCCTGCGGGTGGCCCTCTCCCGTTATCGGCTGTCTGAGACCGGCCTCCGTGTAGAGGATGTGCCGCCCCAGCCTTCGCTCGAATGCTTCGATGATCAGCGGCCTGACCCGCTCATTGGGCTGTGAGCCTCTGATCCACTGCGCCACCGTGGATTGGCTGTACGTGAGCCCCATGCCGGCCTCAGTACCGAGTCGGTTCACGGCCTGGGCAAGTTGTGTCTCGGACCATTGCGCCTGGCCAAGCAGGTTCTTCAACTCCGTGTTGCGCTGTTTCCCGGAGGCAGTAGCCACGTCAACTCCCCGCGCATTCATGGGATTCATGCTTTGCCCTCGCTTCCACGGTACCCGCCCACACACTCTCCGCGGTTATCTCTTCACACGCCGCCGTCAAACGGGCCGAGGGAGATTCGTGGTGATCATCGTGCTGCAGCGACGCGACACGCATCCGATGCCGTGACTCCCTGATGAACCTTCCGTGCAACTGCCGGAATGCCCATGCATGACCAAAGGAGATGACATGACAACCACCATGATCCCTTTCGCCGCCCGCGCCGCTGAGCCGCCCTGCCTGGTGACTACGTCCATTGCGGGTGTCACCTGGGACGACGAGCTTCAGATCAACGTGCAGGCCGACGGTTCGCCCTGGCACACTGCCGATCACGCGGCGTCCACCACCGACACCAACCTGGACGGCAAGGGCGACGACGTGGCCGACCCCTACTTCGCCCCCGCCTCCTGATGGGCGCCGCCCGGCCGGTACTCGTCGTCGCAGAACGGCTCGACGCTGCCGCAGACATGGTTGTGGACCAGCTGAATCAGCGTGGCGTTGGAGTGATGCGATTCGATTCGGCCGACTTCCCCCAGCGTGTATCGCTGTCCGCAGGCCATCGGCCGACGGCGGCAGGGTGGGGAGGCGTGCTGATCGAAGGGCACCGATCGGTGCGGCTGGAGGATGTCCGGGCCGTCTACTACAGACGGCCCGGACGCCCTCGCATCGCCGACACCGTGGCCGAGCCCTACGCGACCTGGGCGCAGAACCAGGCAGACGCGGCCATGCTCAATCTGCTGTCCGCCCTGCCAGTCCGGTGGATCAACAACCCCCACCACGACCGCGTTGCTGCGCACAAGCCGCAGCAACTGGTTGCGGCAGCACGCGCAGGCCTGCGCGTGCCCCGCAGCCTCATCACCAACGACCCCGCCGAAGCCCGCGCGTTCGCCAAGGCGGTGGACGGGCCGCTGATCTGCAAACCGGTGCTCGGTGGACGTCTGGACACGGGCGGGGAACGGCAACTGATGGTGGCCACGCACCGCGTCGAACCCGCCGGCTTCGACGAAAGCGTGCGGCTGACCGCCCACTACTTCCAGGAGGACGTGCCCAAGAAGTACGAAGTACGGCTGGTCGTCGTGGACGGCAACCTGTTCGCGGGGACCATTGTCGGTACGTCGGAGAAGGCGCGCACCGATTGGCGTACCGACTACGAGAACCTTGTGTACGGCACGACCGAAGTGCCCACCTCGGTTGGGGCGGCCGTGCGACGGTTCATGACCTCGTACGGAATCGTGTTCGGGTCCTTCGACTTCGCCGTCACCCCTGACGACACATGGGTGTTCTTCGAGAACAACCCCGCCGGCACGTGGTCCTGGGTCGAGAGTCGCACCGGGCTGCCCATTGCCGCCGCGCACGCCGACTACTTGCAAGGGGCTACGACATGACCGCGCCGAACGACCTCGCCTCGGCCGCCCTGCGCGCCCAGTTCGCCGCCGCCCTCGGCGAAGAGACCCGCTCGAGCCGGTGGTTGGCCGCGTTTGCCGACGTACCGCGGGAGCACTTCGTACCCAGGTTCTACCGGCAGGACGGGCGGGGGCACTGGTACGAGGTCTCCGAGGGAGACCCGGGCCACCTGGAGGCCGTCTACTCGGACACCGCCCTCACGACACAGCTCGACGCGCACGGCGTGCCGACCTCCTCGTCCAGCGAGCCCCGGTTGATGCTGGCCATGCTCGATGCGCTGGACGCCGAGCCTGGGCATCGGCTCTTCGAGCTCGGGCTGGGCACCGGCTACAACGCCGCCCTGGCGTCATCGCTCCTCGGGAGCGACAACGTCGTGAGCGTGGATGTCGACCCGGACCTCGTCCGGCGCGCCCGGCAGCACCTGGCGAGGGGGCGCTACCGCCCCCACGTGTTCGCCGGCGACGGCGTGAAGGGCTGCCCGGACAGGGCTCCGTACGACCGCATCATCGCGACGGCCGCCCTGCGTCGCATCCCTCCGGCTCTGCTGGCGCAGGCCGGCGCTGGAGCGGTCGTCGTCGCCCCGATCGGCTTCGGCGTCGCGCGGTGCGTTGTCTCGGGGGCCGGGGAGGCGACCGGGCGGTTCCTGCCCGTGCCCGCGCACTTCATGCCACGCCGTCGGCCCGCGATGGCCCCGGACTTCGCGGGGCTGGAGGCGGAGGCGGGGAGGGCCACGTCGGTGCCTGTGACGGACGTACTGGACCGGCTGAAGTTCCCGCTTTCTCTGGCCCTTCCGGGGTACCGCTCGTGCTCTTGGCTTGACGACGCGGGCGCCGTGACCGGCGTGGGTCTCTGGACGGAGGACGGCTCCACGGCCACGCTCCACGCCTCGGGGAAGGCCCGGCAGATCGGTCCGCAGCGCCTGTGGGACGTGGTGGAGGAACTGGTCACCGCCTTCCCGGACGGTGCGCCTGCCCGGGAGGACTTCGGTCTTACGGTGACCCCGGCGGAGCAGCGGGTTTGGTACGGGGAGCCGGACGGGGTCTCGTGGCCCTTGCAGTGGGGCCGAGGGTGAGTACGTACGGCGGCTGCCCGCCTGGACGGGAACTACTGCGGCTGGCGTAGAACGGGTGACGCTTCGCATGCGGGACCGCCTCCAGGGCACCGGGCGCATACCTGACGTAACGGTTCTGGTTTGGGGAGGCTGCTGTGATGGCGAATGTGAAGTCCCGGAAGTCCAAGGCGGCCGCGTACGGGGTGGCGGGCCTGCTGGCCGTTGCCGCGCTCGCCGGGTGCGGGTCGGACGACAAGGGCGACTCCGCGAAGGACGCGAAGCCCTCCGGGGCGGGCAAGACGACCGACAGGTCGCCCTCGCAGGTCGTGCAGGCGACCAACAAGAACACCACCGAGGCCGGGTCCGCCCGCGTGAAGATCACGACCTCGGTCAGCGCCGGGGGGCAGAGCCGGACGGTCACCGGCTCCGGCGTCATGGACTTCGAGGACGGGGAGAGCAAGCTGACCATGGAGCAGTCCGGTCAGCGGCTGGAGCAGCGGGTCGTGGACAAGGTGATCTACCAGAAGCCGCCGAAGGGCGAGGGCGGCCTGCCCGGGGGCAAGAGCTGGATGAAGATCGACATGGAGAAGCTGCGCGCCTCCGGGGCCGCCGGAAGCAGCCAGGTGAGTGATCCGACCGACTCCTTCGCCTACTCCGAGGCGCTGTCCGAGAAGGACGTGAAGAAGGTCGGTACGGAGAGCCTGGGTGGTGTCGGGACGACGCACTACAAGGTCGGCCTCGACATCGACAAGCTCGCCAAGGGCGACGCGGCGCAGGCCCGGAAGTTGCGTGAACAGCTTGGCGAGAAAGTACCGGTGGACCTGTGGGTCGACGGCAAGGGGCTGATGCGCCGCCAGCAGATCGAGATGACCGCGCAGCCGGCCGGGGGCGCGAAGGACTCCGGTTCGGCGAACCGGGGCAAGGTGAAGGTCGTCATGGACTTCAGCGACTTCGGAACCGACGTCGATGTCGACGCACCCACCGCCGGGGACACGGTCGACGTGACGGACAAGGTCGCCAAGCAGGCGAGCGGCCGGCAGTCCTGACCGACGGGCCGCCCGGCGGAAGGCCCCACCGAGCCCGGCCCGGTGGGGTCTTCCGCTGCCCGGCCCGGCCCCACGTCCCGGCACCGGAAGGACAGACCGTCGACGCCGTGTCTGCTCAGTTCTTGCGTGCGGTCACCAGAGCGAAGGAGAACACCGGCCCGGCCGCATCGCGGGCCGTGGTCCGGGACGGTGCCGTACATCGCCGATGCCCGGCGTACGCACTCCCCGCTGCTGGACCGCGACCGCCGGGCCGAGCCGCGGCCCGGGCCCGCGTAAGGTGCCCGGATGATCGTCATTCCGGAGGAGTTCGCGCGGACCACCGTCGAGCGCGAAGGCGACGCCGGGGCGCGCTGGATCGCTGAACTGCCTGACACAGTCGCCGACTTGGCCGACACCTGGGCCTGTGCGCCCGACGGCCACGTCATGCACGGCGGCGTCGGGATCATCGTCCCCGTGCGACGCGACGGCACGCCGCCCGCCGTGCTCAAGGTGTCCTGCCCGCACCCCGGCAACGACCACGAGCCCGACGCCTTCGTCGCCTGGGCCGGGCGGGGGGCCGTGGCGCTGTACGAGCGGGACGACGCGCGGTACGCGATGCTGCTGGAGCGGGTCTCGCCGGTGACGCTCGCCGAGGCGGGCGACGGGGACGAGGTGGTGGCCGTCGCCGCGCGGCTCGGGCGGCGGCTCGCCGTGCCCGCGCCCGACGGACTGCCGCGGCTCAGTGACCGGGCCGGGGAGTGGGAGGACGAGCTGCGCAGGGACGCCGCCGAGCTGGGGCACGGCCTGCCGCGCCCCGTGCTGGACGCCGCCCTCGCCACCGTGCGGGAGTTGGGGCGGGAGCAGCCCGACACGCTCGTCCACGGGGACCTGCACGGCCGGAACATCCTGCGGGCCGAGCGCGAACCGTGGCTGGCCGTCGATCCCAAGGGATACGTGGGCGACCCGGCGTACGACTCGGGGGCGCTGATGAAGTCGCGCGCGTACGCCCTCGCGGGAGTGGGCGCCCACGACCTCGGCAGGGCCGTGCACCGCATCGTGGACGTGTTCGCGGACGCCGCCGAGCTGGAACGCGAACGGGTGAGGCGGTGGGCGCAGTTGCACGCCGTGCAGGCGGCGTTCTGGGCCCGGCGGCACGGGTTCCGGGTCGCCCGCGGCGGGCCCGAACTGGAGTGGATCACCGCCTTCGCGGACCGGCTGGCGGAGTTGCTGACCGAGCGCCCCGGAGGGCCTTCGGTGCGTTGAACCGGCCGGCGGGGCCCGGCATCTTCTTCAACGGTGCCGTCGCCGCGACCTACCTCATCGGCCACGCATACCCGAAGTCCCAGGCCGACATGAAGGGCATCCCCCGCACATACGTCCCGTGGCTCGGCATGTGCCTGGCCGCAGGCACCGCGGGGCTGCTCGCCGGGTTCGCCGCGCCCGCGCTCGGCACGCTCGCCGCGTGCGGGCTCATCCCTCTCCTTCGTCGGCGCGATCATCGCCCATCTGCGGGTGGGCTCCCGCAACATCGTCGGCGGCATCGCCTTCCTGGCGACGGCGATCGCCGCCCTGGTCCTGAGCGTGCGGGACCACGGGGCCTGGTGAGCGGGGCCGGTTACATCCGGGTGGCCAGGTCCTCGTCCGTGATCGGCCGGACCACCCGGCACGGCGTGCCGAGGGCGACGCTCATCGGAGGAATGTCGCGGCTCACGACACTGCCCGCGCCGATGACCGAGCCGTAGCCGATACGGACGCCCGGCAGGACCACCACGTTGCTGCCGATCCACACCTTGTCCTCGATGACGATCGGCTCCGAGAAGCGGCCGAAATCCGCCCGGCGCGCGGGGTGCACCGGGTGGCCCGTCGTCGTCAGGGTCACGCTCGGGGCGATCATGACGTCGTCGCCGATGCGGATCTCCACGTCGTCCACGAACGTCAGGTTCACGTTGCCGAAGAAGTCGTCGCCGATGTACACATTGCTGCCGAACGCGGCGTGGAACGGCGCCTGGAGGACGGTGCGTTCGCCCACCGAGGCAAAGATCCCGGTCAGCAGCGCACGCAGTCTCTCCGTGTCGCCCGGGGGCGTCAGGTTGTACGCGAAGATCTCGTCCGCGCGACGGCGCGGGGCCAGGAAGGCCGCCTCGGTCTCCGTGTAGATGAGGCCCTTCGCGATGCGGGCCCGTATCTCGTTCTGGTCGGTTTCAGTCATCTGCGGCGTTCCCTTCATCGGGCGTGACGAGCGCTTCATCGGGTGCGGCGACCGGTACGGGGAACCATAGAACCTCGTCTCCGGTCGTCCGATCTATTGACGTGCCCCTGACCGAATGGCTTGATGGGTCCACTCCGTGTGGGAGCGCTCCCACACCGGTGACCGCCCCTCCTCCCCCTCTGGAGCCGCAGTGAGAACAGCGAGACATCCGGCAAAGCGTCCCGCCGCCGTCATCCTCACCGTCCTGGCCACCCTGCTCGGGTTCCTCTCCCTCGGCGCCCTCGCCCCCGCGCAGGCCGCGCCCGCCGCCGCCACCGGGCTGCACATCAGCGACGGCCGGCTGGTCGAGGGCAACGGCAACGACTTCATCATGCGCGGCGTCAACCACGCGCACACCTGGTACCCCGGCGAAACCCAGTCGCTGGCCGACATCAAGGCGACCGGCGCCAACACCGTCCGCGTCGTGCTGTCCGACGGCTACCGCTGGAGCAAGAACGGGCCGGACGACGTCGCCGCCGTCATCGCCCAGTGCAAGGCGAACCGGCTGATCTGCGTCCTGGAGGTGCACGACACCACCGGGTACGGCGAGGACTCCGCCGCCGGCACGCTGGACCACGCGGCCGACTACTGGATCTCCCTCAAGGACGTCCTCCAGGGCCAGGAGGACTACGTCGTCATCAACATCGGCAACGAGCCCTGGGGCAACACGAATCCGGCCGGCTGGACCGCCCCCACCACCGCCGCGGTCAAGAAGCTGCGCGCCGCCGGGTTCGCGCACACGATCATGGTGGACGCGCCCAACTGGGGCCAGGACTGGCAGAACGTCATGCGGGACAACGCCCAGGCGGTGTACGACGCCGACACCACCGGGAACCTGCTCTTCTCGATCCACATGTACAGCGTCTACAACACGGCCCAGAAGGTCACCGACTATCTGAACGCGTTCGTGGACGCCGGACTGCCCCTGGTCATCGGTGAGTTCGGCGGGCCCGCCGACCAGTACGGGGACCCGGACGAGGACACCATGATGTCCGAGGCCCAGCGGCTCGGGCTCGGCTGGATCGCCTGGTCGTGGAGCGGCAACACCGACCCGATCCTCGACCTGACCATCGGATTCGACCCGGCGCGGCTCAGCTCCTGGGGCGAGCGGATCTTCCACGGCGCGAACGGCATCGCGCAGACCTCCCGCGAGGCCACGGTCTACGGCGGCACCTCCGAGGACACCGAGGCCCCGACCGCCCCGGGCACCCCGGCCGCCTCCGCCGTGACCGACACCTCCGCCACGCTGACCTGGGCCGCGTCCTCCGACAACGTTGCCGTAGCCGGCTACGACGTCGTCCGCGTCAGCGGCGGTACGGAGACCGCGGTCGCCTCCTCGGCCACCACGAGCGTCACCGTGACGGGCCTGAGCGCCGGCACCGCGTACTCCTTCGCGGTCTACGCCCGGGACGCGGCCGGCAACCGTTCGGCACGGTCGGCCACCGTGAGCGTGACCACGGACGAGGGCACGACCGCCCCGGCGGGCAGCTGCTCGGTCGGTTACAAGGTGGTCGGCCAGTGGCCGGGCGGCTTCCAGGGCGAGATCACCATCCGCAACACGGGCACCGCCGCGATCGACGGCTGGACGCTCGGTTTCACCTTCGCCAACGGGCAGACCGTCACCAACATGTGGGGTGGTACGCCCAAGCAGACGGGCGGCTCGGTGAGCGTCACGCCGGCCTCGTACACCTCCACGATCGCCCCGAACTCCTCGGTGACCGTGGGCTTCACGGGCAGCCAGAGCGGCACGAACGCCGTCCCGGCCGCCTTCACCCTCAGCGGCGCGGCCTGCGCCGCCGCGTGACCCGGTGCCGGCCGGCGGGGGCTCGCACCCCTGCCGGCCGGTCTCGGCGAGTCAGCCGGCGGCCACGGCACGCCGGTACGTCAGATACATCGCTCCGCTCCCCAGGACCGTGTGGTCCGCGAGCGTCCAGGCGGCCGGTTCGAACGCCGCCCGCCGGCCGAACAGCGGTATGCCCGTGCCGATCGTCGTCGGGCTGAGCTTCAGGATCAGCGTGTCGATCTCCGTGTAGAGCGAGGCGGCCAGCTCACCGCCGCCGACGAGCCAGATGTCCTTGCCGTCCTCCTGCTTCAACTCCCGTACGCGCGCGACCGGGTCGCCCGCGACGAGCTCCACGGCCGGGTCCGGGCTCTCGCCCAGGGTGCGGGAGAACACCAGGTGCCGCAGATGCGGGTAGGCGTCCGTGAGCCCGGCGTCGAGGCCGATCCCGTACGAGCGGCGGCCCTCGACGACCGTGTCGAAGTGCGTGCCCTCCGCCGTCACGCCGAGCGCGGCGCGCGCCGGGCCGGGCAGGGTCTCCGGGTACTCGGCGACCAGGTGCGTGAGGTAGTCCTCCGGGATGGGCCAGAAGCCGCCCGGAGCGGAGGGATCGGCTCCGTCCGGGCCGGCGATGAAGCCGTCGAGGGTCGCGGCGATGAAGTACACCAGCTTGCGCACGGGGAGCCTTTCGTCCGGGGGCGGCCTCCGGTACGCGGGGCCGCGGGCCGTTCATGATCGAACGGGCTCCCGTGGCAGGCAACGGGAATGGCGGCTTCCGGTGCCTAGGCGTGCGCGTCCAGCGCCGGGGCGATCACCGCGAAGGCCCGGTCCGTGAGGTCGGCCGGGGTGTCCGTGGAACCGTCGGCGCTCCAGTGGTGGAGCACGGCGTCGAAGGCGTTCAGCGCCATGCCCGCCGCCAGCCTCGGGTAGAGGTCCGCCTCGGCGTCCCGCCCCAGCCGCTCGGCCAGCTCCTGCGCGAGGTCGTCGCGCCACCGCGCCTGGCGCTCCAGGAAGCGGGCCAGCAGCGCGGGCGTGCGCAGGATCAGCCGTACGACGCGCAGCGCCCGGTCCCCGTGGTCCGCGCACGTGCCGAGCGGCACCCAGACCGCGTGGCGCAGCGCGACGGACGGCGGCTCGGCGGCGGGGCGGGCGGCCAGCTCGGCGCGGATGCCTGTGCCCATGTCCGCGAGGAACTGGACGACCACGTCCTCCTTGGACGCGAAGTAGCGGAAGAACGTCCGCTTGGAGACGCCCGCCGCCGCCGCGATCTCGTCCACCGTGACCGCGTCGAAGCCCTTCAGGGCCAGCAACTGCAGGGCGGATTCGGTCAGTTCGTCGGAGACCAGCCGGCGCTTGCGCTCGGCCAGGGTGGTTCGGGGAGTGCTCACCCTCCACACGGTACTCCATGCCTTACATGGCACCCTGCGCCATGTTGACACTTGGTGTCATACGAGGCAGCCTATGCCGTATGACACAGCAGGAACGCTGGACCGCCGAGCACATCCCGGACCAGACCGGGCGCGTCTTCGTCGTCACCGGGGCCAACAGCGGTCTCGGCCTGGCCACGAGCCGGGCCCTCGCCCGCCGGGGCGGGCACGTGGTCCTCGCCGTACGCGACGAGGCGAAGGGGCGCCGCGCGGCGGCGGAGCTGACCGCCGCGCAGCCGGACGCCCGGCTGGAGGTGCGCCGGCTCGACCTGGCCGACCTCGATTCCGTACGCGCGTTCGCGGAGAAGCTGCACGCGGACCACGCGCGCCTCGACGTGCTCGTGAACAACGCCGGGGTCATGGCGCCGCCCCGGACGCTGTCCCCGCAGGGCCACGAGGTGCAGTTCGCGGCGAACCACCTCGGCCACTTCGCGCTCACCGGGCGGCTGCTCGGCCTCCTGGCGGCGGGCACCGACCCGCGCGTCGTCACCGTCAGCTCGCCCAACCACCGCAAGGCACACCTGTACTTCGACGACCTCACGGGCGAACGGCGGTACTCGCCGATGGGCTACTACAACCAGTCCAAGCTGGCCAACGCCGTCTTCGGCCACGAGCTGCACCGCCGCCTCACCGAGGCCGGCAGCCCGGTCCGCAGCCTGCTCGCCCACCCCGGCTACACCGCCACCAACCTCCAGACCGGCGGACCCGTCGCCCCGGTCTCCCTGCTGTTCGGCCGCGTACTCAGACCGCTCGCCCAGACCCCCGGCCGGGGGGCGCTGCCGCAGCTGTACGCGGCGACCGAACCGGGTCTGGCCGGAGGCGAGTTCATCGGGCCGGACGGCAGGGGTGAGCTGCGCGGCGCGCCGACCCGGGTGCGGCTGTCCGCCGGAGCGGCCGACGCCGCGACGGGGCGGCGGCTGTGGGAGGTGTCGGAGGAGGCCACGGGTGTGCGGTTCGCCTTCCCCCCGTCCGGCTGAACCCACGCGCTCCCACCGCTCCGCAGGGCCCCGGTATTTGGATAAGGTGCCGTGTCTACAGCAGCGCTCTCCGGGGGAGTTACGAGTACATGAGCGGTCAGCAGCCACGCAGAGGCGGCGCCTCGCAGGTCTTCCAGCCCCTCGCGGGTGACGACCCCACCACCATCGCCGGCTACCGGCTGGCGGCCAAGCTCGGCGCGGGCGGCATGGGCAAGGTGTACCTGTCGTACACGCCCGGCGGGCGGCCCGTCGCGATCAAGGTCATCCGGCCGGAGTTCGGCGAGGACGCGGAGTTCCGGCGGCGGTTCGCGCAGGAGGTGCAGTCCGCGCAGCGCGTGCAGGGGCTGTTCACCGCGCCCGTGATCGACGCCGACACCAAGGGCGCCCAGCCGTGGCTCGCCACCGCCTACGTGCCGGGCCCCTCGCTCGCCGACGCGGTCGTCGAGCACGGCGCGCTGCCCGTCGAGGCGGTGCTGCTGCTGATCGCGGGCATGGCGGAGGCGCTGCACGTCATCCACGGCGCCGGCATCGTCCACCGCGACCTCAAGCCGTCCAACGTGCTGCTCGCGGCGGACGGGCCGCGCGTCATCGACTTCGGCATCGCGTACGCGGCCGACGCGACGTCGCTCACGGGGAGCGGGGTCACGATCGGCACGCCGTCGTTCATGGCGCCCGAGCAGGCCGCCGGGCGCCGGGTCACCGCCGCGACGGACATCTTCGCGCTCGGCCAGGTCGCCGTGTTCGCCTCGACCGGGACGCCCGCGTTCGGCGAGGGGACCTCGCACGGGGTGCTCTACCGGATCGTGCACGAGGAGCCGGATCTCACCGGTGTGCCGGAGCGGCTGATGGATCTCGTGGGGCGCTGCCTGGCGAAGAACCCGGAGGACCGGCCCTCGGTCGCCGAGGTGATCCAGCTCTGCCAGACCGCGAACGCGGAGACCGTGCTGCGGCGGCCCGAGGACTGGCTGCCGAAACCGGTCGCCGCCGACATCACCGTACGGGCCGCCGCGCCGGCGCCCGTGCAGACGCCGCCGCCGCCGTCGACCGCCCCGGCCACGCCGCCGGCCGCGACGCCCCCCGCGCCCGCGACTCCCGCCGGCCCGGCCGCGCCCGCCGCCTACTCGCCCACGACGCCGGCGCCGAGCACCCCGCCGCCGGGGTACGGGCCGCCGGTCACGCCCGCGCCCGGGCAGGGGCCCGCGCCGGTGGGGCAGGGCGCGTACGGTGCGCCCACGGCGCCCTCCGCGCAGACCCCGGCGTACGGGTACCCGGCCGCCCAGCAGCCGTCGTACGGGTACCCGGGGCCGGGGCCCACGTATCCCGGCGGTGGCGTGCCGCCGCAGTCGCACGTCACACAGCCGACACCGCAGACGCCCGCGCCCCCCAAGCGGCGGCGGGGCCGGGCGGCGGCGATCGCGGTCGTGGCCGCGCTGCTGGTCGGAGTGGCGGGTGGGGGGACTGCGTACTTCCTGACGCAGAAGGACGACGACAAGGGGTCGCAGAGCGGCACCACCGCCCAGGACAAGAACTCGCCTGCGGCGAAGGAGAGTTCGAAGCCGAGTGCGGAGCCGACGGAGTCGGGGGACGACGGTGCGTCGGTCGATCCCAACCCGATGCCCACCGCCACGTCGAGCCCGACGCCCGAGGACTTCACGGGCATCAACCTCACGCGGGGATACCACCTGACGTTCGGGGACTCGGATGTCCGGCCGCAGGACGGCACGGACGGCGGGTACGACCTGACGTACGAATCCGGATACCTCGACGCGGAGAGCGAGGGCGGCCGCCTCACCCTGCTCGACCCGGGACAGGAGGGGTCGTTGGACGTCTGCCGTGCGGAGACCCGGTTCGCCGACAACGTGCCCCTGGAGCAGTTGTCGAAGGGGCGGCAGATGTGTGT
The DNA here is from genome assembly GCF_040632905.1 of Streptomyces sp. NPDC016469. Classification (NCBI taxonomy): domain Bacteria; kingdom Bacillati; phylum Actinomycetota; class Actinomycetes; order Kitasatosporales; family Streptomycetaceae; genus Streptomyces; species Streptomyces sp. NPDC016469. Next base: position 42,321 of record NZ_JBEYCQ010000009.1, on the reverse strand, counting down.
CACCACGGGCACGGGACACATGGCGCTGGTGACGTATCAGGGGCACTCGCCGGAGGACTCCCCGAGTGACTACGTCACGCTCGACGTGACGGTCTGGCGGAACGCGGCACGGTGAGCGCGGGCGGGGCCCCTGCGGCGGGCCTGTTCCCCCACCCCGCCCCTTCCCGAAACCGGTGCGCTGCCCCGGAACCCCGCTCCTCAAGCGCCGGAGGGCTGAGTTCCGGGGCTCCGCCCCGGACCCCGCGCCTCGAACGCCGGCGAGGCTACGTTTCGCCCGTGATGAGCCGCTGAAGGGCCGGCGCGTACAGGTCGGCGATGCGTTCCGGCGTCGCGGACGCCCCCGCGCCGGCCCGGTGCAGGCTCAGCGTCGCGCCCAGGCCCAGCAGGTGGCCGGCCAGGAGTTCCGCGCGCAGGGCGCGGCCCTCGCCGGGGAGGCGGGCGGTGAGCGCGTCGGTGACCTGTTCGTGGAAGCGGTCGCGGAGCAGGGAGCGTTCGTCCTGGTTGCCCAGGGAGAAGACGACGCGCAGCAGCGGGTCCGACTGGAGGGCCCGGCGGTGGGTGACCAGGGTGACGACCATGTGGCGGCCCAGCACGTCGAGCGGGGCGTCGAAGAGTTTCGCGGCGGCCGGTCCGAAGTCGGCCACCGTGTTGAACAGTTCCTCCTTGCGGCCGAAGTGCTTGACCACCAGGGACGGGCTGACCCCGGCGTCCGCCGCGATCCCCCGGATCGTCACCTCCGCGTACGGGCGCTGCGTGAACGCCCGCCGGGCCGCGCGCAGGATCGCGTCCCGGCCCGTGCCGGTGTCCGTGGCCGGGGTCGCGGCGATGGCCTGGCCGCCGGTCATGCGCCCTCCTGGATTCCCGCCGGCCGCGCACCCCCCGTCGGGGTGACCGGCGCCTTGCGGCTCTCTTCGACGGTACCCGCCCCGGCGGGCCCGCGGCCCGGCAGCATGAGCGTGACCAGCAGGGCCAGCAGCGCCGCGCCCGCCGCGATGACGAAGACCAGCTGGTACGCGTGGAGGGTCGGCGCGGTCCGGCCCCCCGCCCGGAAGGTGAGGTTGGCCAGGACGGCGGCCACCGTGGCGCTGCAGAACGCCTGGCCGATCGAGCGCATCAGGGTGTTCAGGCCGTTCGCCGCGCCGGTCTCGCTGACCGGGACCCCGCGCATCACGAGGGCCGGCAGCGCCGAGTAGGCGATGGCCGTGCCGGAGGCGACGACCGTGGCGCCCGCGATGATGAGCCACAGGCTGTGGCTGGTGAAGTACCGCACCCCGTAACCGGCGGCGATGATCCCGGCCGCCAGCGCGAGGCTGACCTTGGGGCCGTGCTTGGCGGAGATCCGGGCGGAGACCGGGGACAGCGCCACCATGGCGACACCGCCCGGGAGCAGGCACAGACCGCTGACGACGAGCGAGGCGCCGAGCCCGTAACCGGTCGCCTTCGGCTCCTGCACCATCTGGGCGGTGACCAGGGAGTTCGCGTAGAAGGCGAAGCCGATGAGCAGGGCCGCGACGTTGGTGAGCAGGACGGCCGGGCGGGCGGAGATCCGCAGGTCGACCATGGGCGTCGCGACGCGGAGCTCGTACGCCCCCCAGACCAGCGCCACCACGACGGCCGCCACGAGCAGGCCGACCGTCCGGCCGGAGGTCCAGCCCCAGTCGCCGCCCTGCGTCACCGCGAGCAGCAGGCAGACCAGCGCGCCGGACAGCCCCAGGGCGCCGAGCGCGTCGAAGCGGCCGCGGCTGCGGAGCGGGGACTCGGGTACGAAGACGAGGACGAGCACGATGTCGATGAGGCCGATGACGCCGGAGACCCAGAACATCGTGTGCCAGTCGAAGTTCTCCACCACGAGCGCGGCGATCGGCAGGCCCACGGCGGCGCCGATGCCGAGGGTGGAGCTCATCAGCGCGACGGCGGACAGCACGCGCTCGGGCGGCAGTTCGTCGCGCAGGATGCTGATGCCCAGCGGGACGACGGCGATCGCGGCGCCCTGGAGCGCGCGGCCGGTGATCAGCACGCCGATGTGCGAGCTGATCCCGCAGAGCACCGAGCCCACCACGAGCACGGCGAGCGAGGCGACGAGCACCCGCCGCTTGCCGTACATGTCGCCGACCCGGCCGAGCACGGGCGTGAAGACCGCGCCGGTCAGCAGCGTGACGGTGACCAGCCAGCTCGCGGCGGCCGGGGTGGCGCCGGTCAGCTCGGGGATGTGCGGGAGCAGGGGGACGACGATCGTCTGCATGACCGCGACGACGACCCCGCAGAAGGCCAGTACACCCACCGCGAAGCGCGGGTGCGGGGCCTGGGCCGCAGGGGTCGTCGGGGCGGCGGGGGCGGGTATGTCCGCGGGCATGGTTCTCCGTTGCCGGCTCGGGGTGCACGGATGTTCACCCCCCAGGGTAAACGTCTGTGCACCCCCTCCGCGACGGCGGGGCGGAAGCGCGCGTTAGCCTCGGTTCCGGCGCCGGTACGGCGCTGGGCGCGGGGCGCGTACGAGTGCGCCGGGCGCACACCCATGACGTGGACGAAGGCGGAGGTGGCTGCGATGGCGAAGGTGCCGGCAGCGGCGGTGGCGGCGGGCGGACTGGTCGGCGGTTACGCCGTCGCGCGGTGGACCCGCAAGCGTCCGCTGGGCGGGGTCGCGCTCGCGGCGGCGGGCGGCGTCGCCGCGTACGAGTGGAACCGGCAGGCGGGCCGGCGCGCGGCCGTCGCGCTGACCACCGCGTACGTGGCCGCGTTCGCGGGCTCGCACCCGCTGGCCAAGAAGGTCGGCGCCTGGCCCGCCGTCTTCACCGCGGCGGGCACGGTGGCCGCCGCGTCCTGGGCGGTCACCCGCCGGCCGGCCTGACCGGAGCGCCCTCCGGGCGCCGTCGTGAGGCGTCCCTGCCCCCGGGCGACCCCGACCCCGGGCGCCTCCCATCCGGGCATCCCCGAGCCGGGCGCCCCTGACCCGGGCGCGGGCACTCCCGACCCCGGCGCAGGCACCGCGCGGACGCGCGGTGACGCAGTGGGCCGGGCGCGAACGGCCGCCCGCCCTGGGCCCGGCGCCCGGTGCCGCCTCACGCGGCCCCGCCCCGGGGCCCCCGCGGCCCCGCCCCGGGGCCCCCTCACCCCCACAACGCCCACGACACCGTGTAGATCGCCAGCCCCGCCAGCGCCCCCACCACCGTGCCGTTGATGCGGATGAACTGCAGGTCGCGGCCGATGTGGGCCTCGATCTTGCGGGACGTCTGGTCCGCGTCCCAGCCGGCCACCGTGTCGCTGATCAGCGAGGTGATCTCCGCCCGGTACGTCGTCACGACGTACGCCGCCGCGTCCTCCAGCCAGCCCTCCAGCTTCCCCTGGAGCCGTTCGTCCGTGGCCAGCCGGGCACCCAGCGACATCAGCGAGGCCCGGGCGCGCAGCCGCAGCTCGCTCTGCTCGTCCTCCGCCGCCGCGATCACCATCGCGCGCACCGACGCCCAGGCGGAGGCGATGACGTCCTGCACCTCGCCGCGCCCCAGGATCTCCGACTTCAGGCGCTCCACCCGCTCCCGGGTCTCCGAGTCGGTCTGCAGGTCGGCCGCGAAGTCCGCGAGGAAGGTGTCGATGGAGCCGCGCGCCGGGTGCCCCGGCATGTCCCGCATCTCCGTGACGAAGCGCAGGAGCTCCTTGTAGACCCGCTCCCCGACCCGCTTGTCCACGAACCGGGGCGTCCAGCCCGGCGCCCCGCCCTGCACCGCGTCCATCACCGAGTCGCCGTGCAGCACGAGCCAGTCGTGCGCGCGGGTACAGACCAGGTCGACCAGCTTGCGGTGACCGCCGTCCGCGACGACCTTCTCCAGCATCCGGCCGAGGCCGGGGCCGACCTCCGCCGCGTCCGCCCGCCGGGTGATCGCCTCGCCGACGACGGCCTGGACGTCCGCGTCCCGCAGGACGGTGAGCGCCCCGCGCAGCGCGGTCGCCAGCTCGGCCGTGACCCGGTCCGCGTGGGCCGGCTCCGCGAGCCACGCCCCGACCCGGCCGCCGATGCCCAGCGAGTGAATCCGGTCACGTACGACGTCCCCGGAGAGAAAGTTCTCGCCGACGAAGGAACCGAGGGACGCCCCCAGCTGGTCCTTCTTGGTGGGAATGATGGCGGTGTGCGGAATCGGCAGACCGAGCGGACGCTTGAAGAGGGCCGTGACGGCGAACCAGTCCGCCAGCGCACCCACCATGCCCGCCTCGGCGGCCGCCGCGACGAAGCCCGGCCAGCCGCTCACCCCCTCGTTCTTCGCCCAGGTGGCGAGGACGTACACCAGCGCGACCAGCAGAAGGAGGCCGGTGGCCGTGGTCTTCATACGGCGTACGCCACGACGCTTCTCCTCGTCCGCCGCGGTGTACGCGAACGAGGCGAGGCCCCCGGGTCTCGCCCTCCCACCGGGCCCCGGGGGCAGCTCTCCCCGCTCGGTCCGCCCGGTTCCGTCGATCCGTTCCATCCGCTCCACCCGTCCGCGTACGCACAGCCCCAGACGTCCGCTACGCATTGTGCCTACCTGACCTACTCCCGGCCCGCACGTCGAGTTCCCCGCGCCCTGCCTCATCATGGGAACCGGTCCACTCCCCGCTTTCCTCATTTCCGCAAGGAGACACACCGCCCATGCCCAGGCGCCAGGGGTACGCCCTGCTCATAGCCCTCGTGGCGGGTACCGCCGCGCTCGCCGCAGCCGTGGCGTTCGCCGGTTCCCTGCTGTTCTCCGGGGACAGGGCGACGGCCGCCGCCACCACGGCCCCGCGGGGCGTGGCCCACAGCCCGGCCGCCCCGGCCCACTCCTCCGGGCACTGGCTCGCCACCTGGGCGGCGGCCCCCGTCGGGGGCGTGGCCGACCCGGCGCAGGCGGAGGACCAGAGCCGGCGCGTCATCCGCAACGTCGTGCACACCAGCATCGGCGGCACCGAGGCCCGCGTCACGCTGTCCAACCTGTTCGGTACGCGGCCCCTGCTCATCGACCGCGTCACCGTGAACACCCGGCCCGTGACGTTCCGGGGCGCCTCGTCCGTCACGGTCGCCGCCGGCGGGCAGACCGTCAGCGACGCCGTCGCCGTCCCGGTCGCCGCCGACGCCGACCTCGTGGTCACCCTGCGCACCCCGACCGCCGACGGGCCGGTCACCGTACACCCCAACAGCCACCAGACCTCGTACACCGAGGACGACCGGGGCACCTGGGCCACCACGCAGTGGCGCTACCTCACCGCCGTCGACGTGCGGGGCGGCGGCACGAAGGCGACCGGGACACTCGTCGCGTTCGGCGACTCGCTCACCGCCGGCTCCGGCACCACCACCGACGCCAACACCCGCTGGCCGGACGTCGTCGCCGACCGGCTGCACGGCCGGTACGCGGTGGCCAACCAGGGCATCGGCGGCAACCGCCTCCTGCGCGACGGCATCGGCCCCCGCGCCCTCGACCGCTTCGAACGCGACGTCCTCGGCGTCTCCGGCGCGAAGACCGTCGTCATCGCCCTCGGCATCAACGACATCCAGGCGCTCCCGAGGGAGACCGACCCCGAGCGGATCACCGACGCCCTGCGCGACCTCACCCGGCGGGCCCACGCACGCGGCCTGAAGGTCATCGGCGCGACCCTCATGCCGTACCAGGGCTCGGCGGTCTGGACGGCCGGCGGGGAGCGGGTGCGGCAGCACGTCAACGCGGAGATCCGGGCGGGCGGGATCTTCGACCAGGTCCTCGACTCCGACCTGTCCCTGCGCGACCCGGCCCACCCCCGACACCTGCGCGCCCCCTACGACTCCGGCGACCACCTGCACCTCAACGACGCCGGATACGCCCGCCTGGCGGCACTGCTGGACGTGGACGCCCTGACCGGGGACAGGCCGGAGGTCGACGCGCTCTGAGCTAGCGCCCCTCGCCCTTCTCCAGGCGCCCCCGCTCGCGCTCGGCCTCCCGCAGCCGCTGCTTCTCCGCCTTGCTGCGCTTGTGCTCCACCCCGACACCGCCCATGAGCGCGAAGCCGGTGATCCGGACCCGGGGCGCGTCCGGCGCGGGGGCCGACTCGTCCTTGGCGTGCTCCCCGAAACCGCCCATGATGCCGATGCCCCGGACCTCCACGTCGAGGTCCGGCGGGACCGTCACATGGAGGCCCCCCATGATCGTGAAACAGCGGATGACGGTCTCACGGGCCTCGAAGTTCGCCTCACGCAGGTCGATGTCACCACCGCCCCACATCGCGAACGCGGTGAACACCCGGCCGACCGTCCAGTTGCCCCGGCGGCGGAAACCGCCCCAGAGCGCGAACCCGCCGGTCGACGTCGCCGGCCGCCCGATCCGCTCCGACCAGCGGGCCGCCGAACCCGACCGGGGCTGGACGACGGCGGCCACCGACGAGGCGGAGCCGACGGCCGGCAGATCACGGACCAGCGGTTCCAGCTCGCCGTGCGTCCGCGCCTTGTAGGCGGTGTCGAGGCGCTGCTCGAACTCCTCCATCTCCAGACGCCCTTCGGCGACCGCCTCACGCAGGATCTCGGCAACACGTTCACGCTCGGCGTCGGAGGCGCGCATATCGGGGAGTTCGCTCGTCATGGCACTCAGCCTATGGAACGCGCCCGCTCACGTCACCGGCTCACCGGGCCGCTCGCGCGCGTACATCTTCGCGATCACCGCCTCGATGTCCGGCTCCCGCACCGAAAGGTCCGCCAACGGGTACTCCGCGGCGATCCGCGCCACCAGCGGAGCCGCCGACGCGGACGCCGGGAAAGCCAGCCACTGGCGCGGCCCCTCCACCTTCACCGTCCGCACCGAGGGCTCCGACTCCAGCCGGATCGGCGGGAGTTCGCGCTCCAGATCGACCACGAGCGTCCGCTCGCTCTCCCCCACCTCGTGCAGCCCGGCCAACGCACCGTCGTACATCAGCCGGCCGTGGTCGATCACCATCACCCGGTCGCACAGCTGCTCGATGTCCGTGAGGTCATGGGTCGTCAGCAGCACCGTCGTCCCGCGCTCCGCGTTCAGGTCCCGCAGGAACTGCCGCACCTTGGCCTTGGAGACCACGTCGAGGCCGATCGTCGGCTCGTCCAGATACAGCACCTCCGGGTCGTGCAGCAGCGCCGCCGCGATGTCGCCGCGCATCCGCTGCCCCAACGACAGCTGGCGCACCGGTACGTCCAACAGCTCGCCCAGGTCCAGGAGTTCGACGCACCTGTCCAGGTTGGCCCGGAAGCGCGCGTCCGGCACCCGGTACATGCGGTGCACCAGCCGGTACGAGTCGCGCAGCGGCAGGTCCCACCAGAGCGTCGTGCGCTGGCCGAAGACCACCCCGATCCGGTGCGCCAGCCGCGTACGCTCCCGCGAAGGATCGATGCCCGCGACGCGCAGGGAGCCGCCGCTCGGCGTGAGGATGCCCGTCAGCATCTTGATCGTGGTCGACTTCCCGGCCCCGTTCGGCCCGATGTAGCCGACCATCTCGCCGCGCTCCACCCGGAAGCTGATCCCGTCGACCGCCCGCACCTGACGCCGCTCGCCGCGCAGGAACCCCGTCCTGCGCCGGACGTCGAAGACCTTTTCCAGGCGGTCCAGCTCGATGAAGGCCGCCCCGCCGCCCGTGTCCGTTCCCATGCCGCTCCCTCTCCCGTCCCGTCTCAACTTCCCGTACTCCGGTACGCCCGCAGCCCCGCCCGCCACGCCAGGCCCGCCCCGGTCGCGCAGACGGCGGCCACCACCGGCGGCAGGAACGCCACCCACGACGGCAGCCCCAGCGGCAGCTCCCGGCCCAGCACGTACAGCGCCGGCAGCCAGTTCACGAAGGCCAGCGGCACCACGAACGTCACCCCGCGCACCAGGTCCTTCGCGAAGATCGTCGGCGGGTACTGGAGCAGCGTGTTGCCGCCGTACGTGAACGAGTTCTGCACCTGCGAGGCGTCCTGCGCGATGAACTGGAACGCCCCGCCCGCCACGAACACCGCCCCGAAGATCACCGACCCGCTCAGCAGCATCAGCGGCAGCAGGACCGCCTTCGCCACGGTCCAGTCGATGTCCGCCGCCACCAGCCCGTAGCCGAGCACCAGCAGCCCCTGAGTGATCCGCCCCAGCCTGCGCAGCGCGAAGCGGTCGGCCGCCACCTGCGCGAGGACCGGGACCGGCCGCACCAGCAACGTGTCCAGCGTGCCGTCGCGCACCCGGCGGCCCAGCCGGTCCATCGACCCCATCAGCAGGTCCGCCAGCCCGAACGCCGTCCCCGAAGCCCCGTACAGCAGTGCGATCTCCGGGAGCGTGTAGCCGCCCAGCGCGTCGACGTGCCCGAACATCAGCATGATCGTCACGAAGTCGAACGCCGTCGCCGCGAAGTTACCGACCGCCGTCATCAGGAACGACGCCCGGTACGCCATCGTCGAGCGCAGCCACATCGACACGATCAGCCCGTACGCCCGCACCCCCTCGACCAGCCGCGGGCGCGGGGCGAACACCTCCCCCGGCGCCTCCGGCACGACCGCCTCCGCCACCTCAGCCACCCTGGACCACCACCCTCCGCGTCGCCACCGACTGCACCATCCGCCCCACCAGCAGCAGCACCACGGCCCAGGACGCCTGGAACACGTACACCCTCACCAGACCCCAGCCCGTGTGCTTGCCCAGGAACACATCCGCCGGCACCTGGAGCAGCGCCGACCACGGCAGCAGCCGCGCCACCTCCCCCAGCAGACCCGGGAACAGGCTCAGCGGCAGCAGCATCCCCGAGAAGAACAGCCCGGCCAGGAAGGCGATCTGCGCCGCGCCCGCCCCGTCCATCAGCCAGAAGGCGGACAGCGCCACCAGATAGCGGATCGCGAAGCTCACCACCACACCCAGCGCCACCGAGACGAGGAACGCCAGCCACGGCCCCGCCGACCCCGGCAGCGCCAGGTCGAACGCCAGCCCGCCCAGCACCATCGGCACGATGCCGCGCCCCAGCAGATGGAAGGCCGCCCGCCCCAAGTCCTGCGCCAGCCACCACAGCTGGAGGTCGACCGGGCGGTAGAGGTCGACCGCGATGTCGCCCGTGCGGATGCGCTCGATCAGCTCGTCCTCGAAACCGCCGCCCATCATCACGCAGGTCATCAGCAGCGCCTGGCCCAGCCAGACGAAGGTGAGCGCCTGGGGCATGTCGTAACCGCCGAGCCGGGGCCGCTCGTCCCACAACGCCATGTACGTGTAGGCGAGGATGAAGCCGAAGACGGTGTTGGTGAACACCCCCGCCGCCGTCTCGATCCGATAGGTGGCGTAACGGCGGAAACCACCCGCCGCCACCACCGCGTAGACCCGCACAGCAACCGCCTCCCCGTCAACGGGTGCCGCACCGTGCGCGGACACCAAAGCGCAGGAGCCTAGTCCAGCCGGGACAGCCGCCGCGAGCGCTTTTCGGCCGTCGATCCAAGGGATATGCGCCAGAAAAGGGCACTATGGGGGAACTGACCGCGGCCGAGGAGTCTGCACCGACATGAGCGACGAGCCACAGCAGCAGAACGGGGACGCCGACCCGCCGGGCTGGGCCCCCAGGGACCTGCCTGCCGACGCCGCCGCCCCCGGACCGGCCCCCGAAGGCGACCGGGCCGAGGCCGCCGACGGCACCGCCCCGAAGAAGCCCGGCAAGGCCAAGCGCCCCAAGCGCACCGGCTGGCGGCGGCTCATCCCCACCTGGCGCATGGTCCTCGGCGGCGTCCTCCTCATCGCCCTGATCCTCATCGGCGGCTTCATCGCCGGCTACCAACTGGTCGACATCCCCGCCGCCAACGCCAGCGCCACGGCCCAGTCCAACGTCTACCTCTACGCCGACGGCACCGTCATCGCCCGCGACGGCGACGTCAACCGCGAGAACATCAAGCTCGCCCAGGTCCCCCGCACCGTCCAGCACGCCGTCCTCGCCGCCGAGGACCGGGACTTCTACTCCGAACGCGCCGTCGACGTCAAAGCGATGTTCCGGGCCGGCTGGAACACCCTCACCGGCAAGGGCAAACAGGGCGGCTCCACCATCACCCAGCAGTACGTCAAGAACTACTACCTCGGCCAGGAACAGACCGTCGTCCGCAAGATCAAGGAATTCTTCATCTCCATCAAGCTCAACCGCGAACAGTCCAAGGACCAGATCCTGGAGGGCTACCTCAACACCAGCTACTTCGGCCGCAACGCCTACGGCATCCAGGCCGCCGCCCAGGCGTACTACGGCAAGGACATCGGCGACGTCACCACCGCCCAGGGCGCGTACCTCGCCTCCCTCCTCAATGCCCCCAGCGCCTACGACGTCGTCGCCCACCCCGAGAACAAGGCCGCAGCCGTCGCCCGCTGGAACTACGTACTGGACGGCATGGTCAAGGAGAAGTGGCTCGGCCCCGCCGAACGCGCCGCAATGACCTTCCCCGTCCCCGGCCCCGTCAAGCCCGCCAACAGCCTCTCCGGGCAGCGCGGCTACATCGTCAAAGCCGTCGAGGACTACCTCGTCGGCAACGACATCCTGGACGAGAAGACCCTCGCCACCCGCGGCTACCGCATCACCACCACACTCCAGAAGAAGAAGCAGGACGCCCTGATCGAAGCCGTCGAGGACAAGGTCATGTCCAAGACCGACGACGACCGCGCACCCGACCGCAACGTCCGTGTCGGCGGCGCCTCCATCGACCCCGCCGACGGCCACGTCGTCGCCATGTACGGCGGCATCGACTACACCCGCCAGTACGTCAACAACGCGACCCGCCGCGACTACCAGGTCGGCTCCACCTTCAAACCCTTCGTCTTCACCTCCGCCGTCGCCAACGACTCCACCACCCAGGACGGCCGCCGCATCACCCCCAGCACCATCTACGACGGCACCAACAAGCGCATGGTCGAAGGCCCCGACGGACCCACCGGCTACGACCCCGCCAACGAGGACGACCGCAGCTACGGCCCCATCACCGTGAGCACCGCCACCGACAAGTCCGTCAACGCCGTCTACGCCCAGATGGCCGAGGACGTCGGCCCCGAGAAGGTCCGGCAGACCGCCATCGACCTCGGCATCCCCAAGGACACCTCCGACCTCACCCCCACCCCCTCCATCGCCCTCGGCGTCGCCACCGCCAGCGTCCTCGACATGACCGAGGCGTACGCCACCCTCGCCGCCCACGGCAAGCACGGCGCCCACGTCCTGGTCAGCAAGGTCACCAAGGACGGCGAGAACGTCACCCTGCCCGACCGCACGGTGAAGCAGGCCGTCAGCCGCGAGGCCGCCGACACCACCACGTCGATCCTCCAAAGCGTCGTCGAGGGCGGCACCGGCACCGCCGCACGCGGCGCGGGCCGCCCCGCCGCCGGAAAGACCGGAACCGCCGAGGAGGACCGGGCCGCCTGGTTCGCCGGCTACACCCCCGACCTCGCCACCGTCATCGCCGTCATGGGCCAGGACCCCGACACCGGAGCCCAGAAGTCCCTCTACGGCGCGCTCGGACTCCCCCGCATCAACGGCGGCGGCGCCCCCGCCGAGACCTGGGCCCAGTACACCGGGGCCGCCCTCAAGGCCACCCCCGCCCAGGACTTCGACCTCGACGTGGAAGAGGACACCGGCGACACCGCCCTGCCCACCGCCGAATCCACCGCCCCCGGCGACACCGGCCGCCGCACCCCCTCGGCCACCCCCCGGCGCACCCCGCGCACCACCCCGTCCCGGACCCCCTCCGCCCCGCGCACCACCCCCGGCACCACGGACAACCCGGCCGGAGGCACCGGCGACGGCGGGGCGGACACGGGCGGCGGGGACGGCGGGGACACCGGGGGCGGGGACGGCGGCGACATCGGCGGCTTCCTCGAAGGGCCGCGCGGCACCCGGGCCCCCAGCACCCGGCCCTGAAGCCCCCGAGCCCCGCCCGGGCTCAGTGCCCCGAGGTCGCCTTCAGCCCCACCACGGCCACCAGCAGCAGACACACGAAGAAGATCCGGGCCGCCGTCACCGGCTCGTGCAGCACCACCATGCCCAGGACCGCGGCACCCGCCGCACCGATCCCGACCCACACCCCGTACGCCGTACCGATCGGCAGCGTCCGGGCCGCGTGCGACAGCAGCATCATGCTCGCCACGATCCCCAGACCCGTGAACACACTCGGCCACAGCCGGGTGAACCCCTCGGTGTACTTCATCCCGATCGACCAGGCCACTTCCAGCAGACCGGCCACGACCAGCAGAACCCACGCCACGACAGCACCTCCGACGAGACAGAACACGCGAACAACACGGGTGCGTCGTCTTTGCGAAACCCGGTACGGCGCGTCTCGTCGGGGTCCCCCCACCGTAGCAAAGGACAGGCAAAGGGCCCGGTGACAACCGTCACCGGGCCCTTCACCCACAGAACTACAGATACAACCCGGTCGAATCCTCCGAACCCTCGAACCGGTCCGCGGCCACCGCATGCAGGTCGCGCTCGCGCATCAGCACGTACGCCACACCCCGCACCTCGACCTCCGCCCGGTCCTCCGGGTCGAACAGCACCCGGTCACCCGGCTCGACCGTCCGCACGTTCTGCCCCACCGCCACCACCACGGCCCACGCCAGCCGACGGCCGACCGCGGCCGTCGCGGGAATCAGAATGCCGCCGCCGGAACGCCGCTCGCCCTCGGGCGACTCGGACCGGACCAGCACTCGGTCGTGCAGCATCCGGATGGGCAGCTTGTCGTCGCTGTTCTCGCTCACGCCCCGCAACCTACCGGGCGGCGCGCCCGCCCCGCGCGAGGGGTCAGCGCTTGCCGCGTCGCGAGGAGACGACCACCAGGCCGACCACGCCCACCGCGAGCAGTGCCGCCGGAATCACGCGCTCCAGCCGCGGGCTCCCCGTCTCCGACACGAACTGGGCCTTCACGTCCGACACCGCCCGGTTCACCGCCACGTAAGCCCGGCCGGCCGTCCGGTCCACGGTCCCGGCGACCTTCGCCTTCGCGTCGCCCATGATCGTCTTCGGGTGCACCCGCACCCCGATCTCATCGAGTACCACCGCAAGCCGCTCGCGCCTGCTGATGATGTCCGCCTCGATCTGCGCAGGGGTCCTGGCATCCGACACCGCGCCGCCTCCGTGGTCCTCGTCCGGTAAACCTTCATCGACAGTCTGTCAGTTCCGCCGCATCCGCACCCGGCGGCACCCCCATTACGCTCGGTCCCTTAGACCCCACGTACCAACGAGGAGAACCATGAGCGAGCGCCTCACGCCCGGCGACACCGCCCCCGCCTTCACCCTCCCCGACGCCGACGGCAACGACGTCTCGCTCGCGGACCACAAGGGCCGCAAGGTCATCGTGTACTTCTACCCCGCAGCGCTTACCCCCGGCTGCACCAAGCAGGCGTGCGACTTCACGGACAACCTCGGCCTGCTCGCCGAGGCCGGCTACGACGTCATCGGGGTCTCCCCCGACAAGCCGGAGAAGCTCGCGAAGTTCCGCGAGAAGGAGAACCTCAAGGTCACACTGGTGGGTGATCCGGCCAAGGAGACCCTTGAGGCGTACGGCGCCTACGGCGAGAAGAAGCTCTACGGCAAAACGGTGACGGGCGTCATCCGGTCCACCGTCGTGGTGGACGAGGAGGGGAAGGTCGCCCATGCCTTCTACAACGTGAAGGCCACCGGCCACGTCGCCAAGATCATCAAGGACCTCAAGATCTGAGGAGCGGGCGGGCCGGTCCGCAAGCCGCACGGAACGGACCGAAACGGGCCATTCACTGGGCCGAATGGCCGAAATCATGTGATGGACATCCCATTCCTTCACTGAACCGGTTTGCGGCCGCCATGTCCGCGCAGAAGCCTTTCCTGTAACAGTTGCCGAGGAAAGGAACCGGCCATGGCGGCCTCCGACCCCCACCAGGTGGCCGACCCGGAAGCGGTCAAACGCCATCCCGCGCTGTTCCGTGCCATCCGGAAGCGTCAGAACCCCAAGCTGCGGCGCACCGACATCACGATCACGGACGACCAGGCGGTCAAGCGCGCGGTCAAGGCGGCCTCCCTCGGTAACGCCATGGAGTGGTTCGACTTCGGCATCTACTCCTACCTGGCCGGCACCCTCGGCGACGTGTTCTTCCCGTCCGGGAACGACACGACCCAGCTCCTCTCCTCGTTCGCCACCTTCGCGGTCGCCTTCCTCGTACGGCCCCTCGGCGGCATGTTCTTCGGCCCGATGGGCGACAAGATCGGCCGCAAGAAGGTCCTCGCCCTCACGATGATCATGATGGCGATCGGCACCTTCGCGATCGGCCTGATCCCCTCCCACGAGACCATCGGCGTCTGGGCCGCGGTCCTGCTGATCTTCTTCCGCATGCTCCAGGGCTTCTCGACGGGCGGCGAGTACGGCGGCGCCTCGACCTTCATCGCTGAGTACGCCCCCGACAAGCGGCGCGGCTTCTTCGGCAGCTTCCTGGAGTTCGGCACGCTCGCCGGTTACGTGGGCGCCGCGGGCCTGGTGACCCTGCTGTACGCGCTCCTCAACGACGCCCAGATGGACGCCTGGGGCTGGCGCGTACCGTTCCTCGTCGCGGGCCCGCTCGGCCTCGTCGGCCTCTACCTGCGACTGCGCCTGGACGAGACCCCGGCCTTCCAGAAGCTGGAGGGCGGCACGGCACACGCCACGGAGGCGGCGGACAGCGTCGAGACGACGGCGAAGGGGGACCTCGCGAAGATCTTCCGCGACTACTGGCCGACGCTGATCCTCTGCATCTGCCTCGTCGGCGCGTACAACATCACCGACTACATGCTGCTGTCGTACATGCCGACGTACCTCTCCGACGAGCTCGGCTACAGCGAGACGCACGGCCTGCTGATCCTGCTCGGCGTCATGGTGTTCCTGATGCTGATCATCAGCCAGGTCGGCAAGCTCTCCGACCGCTTCGGCCGCAAACCCCTCCTGATGACGGGCATGCTCGGCTTCCTGATCTTCTCCCTCCCGGCGTTCCTCCTGATCCGCCAGGGCAGCATCCCGGCGATCATCATCGGCATGCTGATGCTGGGCCTCTCCCTGGTCTGCATGCTCGGCACGATGTCGGCGGCGCTCCCGGCCCTGTTCCCCACGAACGTCCGCTACGGCTCGCTCTCGGTCGGCTACAACCTCTCCGCGTCGATCTTCGGCGGTACGACTCCGCTGGTGATCACGGCCCTGATCAGCGTCTCGGGCACCAACCTGATGCCGGCGTACTACTCGATGGCGGCGGCCCTGGTGGGCGTGATCGCGGTGGCCTGCATGAAGGAGACGGCGAACAAGCCGCTGGACGGTTCCCCTCCGTCGGTGGAGACGGAAGAGGAAGCCGCCGAACTGGTCCACGCCCAGAGCCCCGACCCGAAGTTCTGACCCACCCCGCCCGGCCACGGCCCGTACCGCTTTCCCCCGAAGCGGTACGGGCCGTTCCGCATCTTGTCGGATATCGGACGTGACGCTCCGATAGTCGGTTCGTTACTCCGTACGAGGCCGCGAACGGGCGGCCGGATGCGGTGGGGAACGTGGGGATTCGGTACACGCGCGAGCTGCTCGAAGAAGCGGCGCGCATGACGACGAACATCAATGACGCCGTGCGGTGGTGCGGAGGGACTCCCACGCCGGGGGCACGGAGCTACCTGCGGCGGAAGGTGGCGGAGTGGGGTGTGGATGTCTCGCACTTGGCTGACACGAGGGTGCGCCACACCGAAGCGGTACTGCGCGATCTGGTGGCGCGCTCAACGAGCGTGGCGGAGGTCGTGCGCCGCCTCGGCATCAATCCGGTGGGCGGACATCACACGCATATCAGCCGCCGCATCGCCGCTCTCCGCATCGACACATCCCACTTCGTGCGCACACCGCCACGCCGCCGCCCCACGGGAGCGCGAGGAAACCCCCTTGCTCTCGGTGACCCGCACGACGGCCGGATTCCCGGCGAACGGCTGCGCCGAGAGCTGGTACGTACGGGGGTGATCGACGCGTGCGCAGAGTGCGGAAACCCGGGCGAGTGGCAGGGGCAGCCGCTGCGACTTGAAGTCGATCACGTCAACGGCAACTGGTGGGACAACCGTCCGGTGAATCTCGCATCCTGTGCCCCAACTGCCACGCGTCGACCGACACGTACCGCGGACGCAACCGCGCGAGGACAGCATGAGCGTCATGTACACGCGCAGCGTGCTCGAGAAAGCCGCGGCCACGGCTACCAGCCTTGTCGATCTGGTGCGCAAGCTCGACGCACCGCTGGGCAGCCGCACATGCCGATACGTACGCGACCGCCTCCGGCACTACGGCATCGACACCTCCCACTTCGCGGACGAATCTCTTCCCGAACGGGCCCGTACGGCCTACCCGGCCGCACTCCTCGCCGAAGCGGCCGCCAACTCGTGCAGCATCAGAGGGATGTTCGAGTACATGGGTCTGCCGCCGAGCGACAGCCCGTACGGGTACGTGCGGGCGAAGCTCGATCGACTCGGCATAGACACGTCCCACTTCACGAGCGGGCGCAAGCAGGGCACTCCTTCGGTCCCGCGCGCCCAGCTGGAGGCCGCGGTTGCCGCATCCCGCAGCCTCGCCGCCGTGCTGGAGGCATTGGGACACGTCGACAACGGCGGCGCCCGCATCCGCCTGAAGCGAGACATCGAGAAATACCAGCTCTCGACCGCTCACTTCGTCGGCCAGGGCCACTCGGCGGGGACGCGCTCCCCGAGCCGCAAAGGGGCTGACGAGATCCTTGTCCTGAGGGATGGCGCATCCCGGACAAGGACGTCCCTCTTGAGACGCGCACTGGACGACGTGGGGCTGCCGCGCGCGTGCGCGGTGTGCGGAACCGGAGAGTCGTGGCGAGGGAGACGCCTCGTGCTGGAGATCGACCACATCAACGGGAACCGTGCCGACAACCGCCAGGCCAATCTGCGCTATCTCTGCCCTTCGTGCCACAGCCAAACGGCGACTTTCTCGAAGGGGCGCGCCACCGCACAGTAGAGTGGGTTGCGCGAGCCCGTACCCCAGCAGGCTAGAGGGCGCTGACTTAGAATCAGTGTGTCGTGGGTTCAAATCCCACCGGGCTCACAGGTAGGAAGTGGCCTTCGCCTTTATTTCGAAGGCGAAGGCCACTTCCTGCGTCACCCCACCAGCTCCCGCACCACCGGCACCAGCGCCCGGAACGCCTTCCCCCGGTGGCTGATCGCGTTCTTTTCCGCCGGGGTCAGTTCCGCGCAGGTGCGCGTCTCGCCGTCCGGCTGGAGGATCGGGTCGTAGCCGAAGCCGTAACCCCCGGCGGGGGTGTGGCGGAGGGTGCCCGTCAGGCGGCCCTCGACCACGCGTTCCGTGCCGTCCGGGAGGGCGAGCGCGGCGGCGCAGGCGAAGTAGGCCCCGCGATGGGGGTCGGAGATGTCACCGAGCTGGGCGAGGAGCAGGTCCAGGTTGGCGCGGTCGTTGCCGTGGGTGCCGGACCAGCGGGCCGAGAAGATGCCGGGGGCGCCGCCGAGGACGTCCACGCAGAGGCCGGAGTCGTCGGCGATCGCGGGGTGGCCGGTTGCCTGCGCGAGGGCGTGGGCCTTGAGCAGGGCGTTCTCGGCGAAGGTGACGCCGGTCTCCTTGACGTCGGGGACCTCCGGATACGCGTCGGCGCCGACGAGCTCGTGCGTGAGGCCCGCGTCGGCGAGGATCGCGTGGAGTTCGGTGATCTTCCCGGCGTTGCGGGTGGCGAGGATGAGGCGGGTCATGCGCCCAGTATCGCCCGGCCCGGTGTCACGCCTCGTCGGGCAGGCTGGCGGCCAGGGCGCGGATGCCGGCCAGCACCTCGGCGGCGGTGGGGGCCGACTCCGGATCGGTGATGTGCTGCATCATCAGGCCGCCGACGAGCGCGAGCTGTACGGACCCGAGGGTGCGCACGGTCTCCTCGGAGAGTTCGCCCTCGGGCGTCCCCGTGACCTCGTGGGCCATGCCGCTGCGCCCCTGCCGCAGTCCTGAGGCGACCTGCTCGCGGAGCTCCGGGTCACGCTGGGCGCGCAGGATCGTCTCCAGGTTGGCCAGCCAGAAGGTCTTGTTGGCCGAGAACGCCTCGATGAGGTGGGCCCACAGTGCCCCGAGGCCGTCGCCCCGCGTCGAGGGCCCGAATGCCTGGCCGCCCGAGTCGAGCGCTTCGAAGAGCGCCTGGTTGAGCAGGGCCTCCTTGGAGCCGAAGTGGTAGCCGATGGCCGCCATGCTGACGCCCGCCGCCGAGGCGAGGTCGCGGACCGTGGTGCGCTCGTACCCCTTCTCGAAGAGGCACTTCCTGGCCGCTTCCAGCAGCTTTTCCCGGTTTCCCATACCCATGCGCCGCATCCTAGGGCCGCCCACGGGCGTGAGGCGAACGCCTGACGCAGATGTTTTGCGCGATCGCCTCATACAGACGTCTTGCACGTTCGCCCAACTCCCGGCTACGTTGGTCCTGTTGGCGCACCGAAGATCACGTCCAGCTCTGGAGTCCTTGATGAGTTCCCTGAAGTCCCGTGTCACCGCCCTCACCGCGGCCACCCTCGCCGCGGTCGCTCTCGCGCCGGCCGCCGGCGCTGCGGAGCGTCCCGGCACCGCCCCCCTCCCCGCCCGGGTGGTGACCGCCGAAGGCCCCGTGCAGGGGGCGGTCACCGGTGGGGTGCGTACGTTCCAGGGCATCCCGTACGCGGCTGCGCCGACCGGTGAGCGCCGGTGGAAGAAGCCGGCCGCGGTCCGGCCGTGGTCGGCCACGCTGGACGCCCGGGCCCCGCGAAGTGCCTGCGCGCAGCCCACCGATCAGCCCATCTCGATCGCGGGTGGGGGCAGTGAGGACTGCCTGTATCTGAATGTGACGACGCCGGCCGGGCGGTCGGCGCGGCCCCGGCCGGTGATCGTATGGATCCACGGCGGGAGCTTCGCGTACGGGGACGGGGCGAGCTACGGCGCGGCGAAGCTGGCGGCCGCGCGGCAGGGTGCGGTGGTGGTGACGGTGAATTACCGGCTGGGGGCGTTCGGGTTCCTGTCGGCGCCGGGTCTGCGCGCTCCGGCGAATCTGGGGCTGCTCGACCAGCAGGCGGCGCTGCGGTGGGTGGCGCGCAACGCGGGTGCCTTCGGCGGGGATCCGGGCAACGTGACGCTCATGGGGCAGTCGGGTGGGGCGTACAGCGTGTGCGCCCAGTTGGTGTCGCCGGGGGCGCGGGGGTTGTTCCACAAGGCGATCCTGCAGAGCGCGGGGTGTGTCGGGCCGGACGGTTCGTTCACGCGGGCGCAGGCGGAGGAGCAGGGTGAGGCCGTCGTCGCGGCGGCCCTGGGCGGCGACGCGGAAAATGTCGACTCCCGTCTGCGGGCCCTGCCGACGGCCGACCTGGTCGAGGCGTCCGCGTCGGGTCATGACGGTTACCGGCCGGTGGTGGACGGTGAGGTGGTGCCGGAGGCGCCGGCGCGGGCGATCGCGGCGGGGCGGTTCGCGCGGGTGCCGGTGCTGCACGGTTCGACGCGCGACGAGATGAGCGGGCTGGCCGGTCTGGACGAGCTCATGACGGGGAAGCCGCTGACCGCCGAGGGGTATGCGGAGAAGGTGGCGGCCCGGTTCGGAGCGGATGCCCCGGCGGTGCTGGCCGAGTATCCGGTGGAGCGGTATGCGGCTCCGGCGGCAGCGCTGTCGGCGGTACTGACGGATGCGGACTGGTCGACGGCGGCGCTGGACACGCAGCGGGCGCTGGCGCGGCACACGTCGGTGTACGCGTACGAGTTCGCCGAGGAGTCGGCTCCGTACTTCCGGGGGGTGCCGCGTCCGGCGAGCTTTTCCCTGGGTACCGGTCACATGACGGATCTGGCCTACCTGTTCGAGAACGAGCTCTTCGAGCCGTTGGACGGGGCGCAGGCGGAGTTGTCGGACACGGTGGTCGGGTATTGGAGCCGGTTCGCGAGCACCGGGCGGATGAACGGCGCGGGGCTGCCGGCGTGGCAGCGGTTCACGGACGGCGACGCGTACGTGCAGCGGCTGGCGTCGGGGAACATCGGCCGGACGGACTTCGCGGCGGACCACCACTACGCGTTCTGGAAGAACCTGTCCTCGTCGTGAGGTGGTCCGGGTGCCCCGGCGGCCGTGGTGCTGCCGGGGCACCGGTGTGTCACGGGGTGCAGACCTTGGCGATCTCGCCGGCGGCGTCGGTGACCGGGGTGATGTCGGGGGTGGCGTCGCCCTTGTCGATGGCGTCGCGGACGTTGGTGACGCCGGAGCGGAGGTCGTCCACGGCCTTGGAGAGGTCGGCGTTGTCCGTCTTGTCGCCGAGGTTGCCCAGCTCCTCCTGGATCTGGTCCAGGGCCTCGGTCGCCTGGGTGGGGTCGCTGGAGGCGTTGGAGACGGCCTGGCGGAGGTTGTCGACGCTGGTGGCGATGGTGTCGGCGGTGCGGACGCAGTCGAGCGTCTTGTCGAGGGCGCCGCAGCCGGCCGCCGCGGTGGCGGTGATGAGTACGGCGGTGACGGCCAGTGCGGTGCGGTGGAGCCGGTGGCGCGCGGCCATGGTGTGGTCCCTCCCCGGGTGCGGATGCGCGGACGGGCGCACGGTTCGACCCGTGCGCCCGTATGCGTATCGACGCCGCTGGGCGGGACTTGGTTGCCTCTTTACCTTCTCGGTCTGTTTTTCAGGCGCCGAGGGTGGTGGCCAGTGCCTCGTTCTGGAGCCGGGCGAGGTCGACGCAGCCGGCGGTGGCGAGGTCGAGCAGGGCGTTGAGCTCGGTGCGGTCGAAGGGCTGGGCCTCGGCGGTGCCCTGGACCTCGACGAAGCGGCCGTCGCCGGTGCAGACGACGTTCATGTCGGTCTCGGCGCGGACGTCCTCCTCGTAGCAGAGGTCGAGGAGCGGGGTGCCGTCCACGATGCCGACGCTGATGGCGGCGACGGTGCCGGTCAGCGGCTTGCGGCCGTGCTTGATGATCTTCTTGCCCTGGGCCCAGGCGATGGCGTCGGCGAGGGCGACGTAGGCGCCGGTGATGGCGGCGGTGCGGGTGCCGCCGTCGGCCTGGAGGACGTCGCAGTCCAGGACGATGGTGTTCTCGCCGAGGGCCTTGTAGTCGATGACGGCGCGCAGGGAGCGGCCGATGAGCCGGCTGATCTCGTGGGTCCGGCCGCCGATCTTGCCGCGTACGGATTCGCGGTCGCCGCGGGTGTTGGTGGACCGGGGGAGCATCGAGTATTCGGCGGTGACCCAGCCTTCGCCGCTGCCCTTGCGCCAGCGCGGCACGCCTTCGGTGACGGAGGCGGTGCAGAAGACTTTGGTGTCGCCGAAGGAGATGAGCACGGATCCTTCGGCGTGCTTGCTCCATCCGCGTTCGATGGTGACGGGACGGAGCTGGTCGGCGGTGCGGCCGTCGATACGAGACATGGCGCCGAGCCTATCGGGTGGCGGGGGCCTCGTTTTCCGGGTGTGGAGGGGCGGGCGCCCCGGTGCGGAGGGGGTCCGTGCGGGCCGCGGCCCCGGACGCGCCGCAGGCCCCGTCCGGGGTGGGCGGGGCCTGCGGGGGCGGGGTCAGGCGGTGGTCACATCATGTCTTCGATGTCGGCCGCGATCGGGTCGGCGTCGGTGCCGATGACGACCTGGATCGCGGTGCCCATCTTGACGACGCCGTGGGCGCCGGCGGCCTTGAGCGCGGCTTCGTCGACCTTGCCCGGGTCGATGACCTCGGTGCGGAGGCGCGTGATGCAGCCCTCGACCTCTTCGATGTTCTCGATTCCGCCGAGCCCGGCGACGATCTTCTCAGCCTTGCTGGCCATGGCCTTCTCCCTGGTTCCTCATGTGCGTGCGACGGCCCACCATGGGTCCGTTTCGTCACGGTAACGCACGGTTGGCCCAACTTCTCGGGCGGGCATCCGCACGGTCCCCAATGATGACGATCACCGGCGCCCCGCCTTCCGGGCCGGGCTCCGCACCGTATCGCGACTGGTCTACACCAGTATGCGACGACCGCCAAACCAGGCGTGTTCCGGGAGGATGCCGATGAGTTCGAACGCGGCCGCGCTACCGCAGCGGAAGTGGTGGAACGGGCCGGTCCAGGGCCTGCAGAAGGTCGGCCGCAGCCTGCAGCTGCCGGTGGCGGTCCTGCCCGCGGCGGGCCTGCTGGTCAGCCTGGGCAATCTCTTCGACTCCTCGCTGCACGGACGTTTCTGGGACAAGTTCGCGAAGGTCCTGCTCAACGGCGGCACCGCGATCCTCGACGGCGAGCTGGGCCTGCCGCTGCTCTTCTGCATCGGGGTCGCGATCGGCTTCGCGAAGAAGGCGGACGGCTCGACGGCCCTGGCCGCCGTCGCCGGCTTCCTGGTCTACCGGGGGGTGCTGACGGCGTTCCCGGTGGACGGTTCGGTGACCAAGGACGTCCCGGAGGGGGTGCCGCAGAACCCGGGCGTGCTGGGCGGGATCATCATCGGGCTGCTGACCGCCGTGGTCTGGCAGCGCTACCACCGCACCAAGCTGGTCGACTGGCTCGGCTTCTTCAACGGCCGCCGCCTGGTCCCGATCCTGATGGCGTTCCTCTGCGTGATCCTGGGCGTGCTGTTCGGGCTGCTGTGGCAGCCGGTGGGTGACGCGCTGACCTGGTTCGCCAAGCAGTTGATCGACCTGGGCGCCTGGGGCGCGGCGATCTTCGGTTTCGCCAACCGGTTGCTGATCCCGATCGGCATGCACCAGTTCCTGAACACGTTCTTCTGGTTCCAGGCGGGCGAGTTCACCGGGAGCGACGGGGGCACCGTCCAGGGCGACATCTCCCGGTTCTTCGCCGGGGACCCGTCGGCCGGGCAGTTCACCTCGGGCTTCTTCCCGATCATGATGTTCGGGCTGCCCGCGGCGGCGCTGGCCATCGCGCACACCGCGCGGCCGGAGCGGCGCAAGGAGGTGGCCGGTCTGATGCTGTCGGTCGCGCTGACGTCGTTCGTGACGGGTGTGACGGAGCCGCTGGAGTTCTCGTTCCTGTTCGTCGCGCCCCTGCTGTACGGGGTGCACGCGATCCTGACCGGTGTGTCCATGGGCGTCACCTGGGCGCTGGGGGTGCACGCGGGGTTCAGCTTCTCGGCCGGGCTGATCGACTACGTCGTCAACTGGCATCTGGATACGAAACCGTGGCTGATCATGCCCATCGGTGCCTGCTTCGCGGTCGTCTACTACGTGATCTTCCGGTTCGCGATCACGAAGTTCAACCTGCCGACGCCCGGGCGGGAGCCCGAGGAGGTGGAGGAGGACATCGAGAGGAACCTCACGAAGTAGGCTTTATGCAAGGTCGCTGACCTTGTGAGCGCGGCCCCCGGACCCTGCGGTCCGGGGGCTTTTCGCATGTCACGGTACGTATGCGGTAGCTGCTGCGAAGTAGTCGCAAATTGCAGGTTCCTTATCTAACCCTCACCGTGCTACAACTGGTCTACACCACTCAGTGGTCCAGACCACGTGAAGCTCGCGCCTCACGTTTCTCGAGTCGTCGCCCACCCAAAACCCCCTGTCCCCGGCGGCGCCTTGCTTACTGGAGGAAGTTGATGAGTACGGCCACCGCTACGGCGGCCCCCGCGAAGAAGCGGGGCTCCGGCCTGTTCCAGGGCCTGCAGAAGGTGGGTCGCAGCCTGCAGCTGCCGATCGCGGTGCTGCCGGCCGCCGGTCTCATGGTCCGCCTGGGTCAGCCGGACGTGTTCGGCGCCGACGGTCTCGGGTGGGACAAGGTCGCAGCCGTCTTCGGCAATGCCGGCGGCGCGATCACCGGCGCCCTGCCGCTCCTGTTCTGCGTGGGCGTCGCCATCGGGTTCGCGAAGAAGTCGGACGGCTCGACCGCTCTCGCCGCCCTCGTGGGCTTCCTGGTCTACAGCAAGGTGCTCCAGGCGTTCCCGGTCACCGAAGCCGTGGTCCAGAAGGGCGCGGACACCGCCGCGACGTACAACGACCCCGGCGTGTTCGGCGGCATCATCATGGGTCTGCTCGCCGCGGTCCTGTGGCAGCGGTACCACCGCAAGAAGCTCGTCGACTGGCTCGGCTTCTTCAACGGCCGCCGCCTGGTCCCGATCATCATGGCCTTCGTCGGCGTCATCGTCGGCGTCTTCTTCGGCCTGGTCTGGGAGCCCATCGGTGACGGCATATCCAACTTCGGCGAGTGGATGACCGGTCTCGGCTCCGGTGGCGCCGCGCTGTTCGGCCTGATCAACCG
Organism: Streptomyces sp. NPDC016469; assembly: GCF_040632905.1. Lineage (NCBI taxonomy): Bacteria > Bacillati > Actinomycetota > Actinomycetes > Kitasatosporales > Streptomycetaceae > Streptomyces > Streptomyces sp. NPDC016469. Next base: position 18,253 of record NZ_JBEYCQ010000009.1, on the reverse strand, counting down.
TGCGCTGATCCCGATCGGCATGCACCAGTTCGTGAACACGGTCGCCTGGTTCCAGCTCGGTGACTTCACCAACGCCGCCGGCGAGGTCGTCCACGGTGACATCCCGCGCTTCCTTGCCGACGACCCGACCGCCGGTATGTTCCAGTCCGGCTTCTTCCCGATCATGATGTTCGGCCTTCCGGCCGCCGCGATCGCCATCGCGCACTGCGCCCGCCCCGAGCGCCGCAAGGCCGTGATGGGCATGATGGTCTCGCTCGCGCTGACCTCGTTCGTCACCGGTGTGACCGAGCCGATCGAGTTCTCGTTCATGTTCATCGCGCCTGTCCTGTACGTGCTGCACGCCGTACTGACCGCCGTGTCGATGGCCGTCACCTGGGGCCTGGGCGTCCACGCGGGCTTCAACTTCTCGGCCGGGTTCATCGACTACGCGCTGAACTGGACCCACGCCACCAAGCCCTGGATGATCATCCCGATCGGCCTGGTCTTCGCGGCGATCTACTACGTGACCTTCCGGTTCGCGATCATCAAGTTCAACCTCACCACCCCGGGCCGTGAGCCCGAGGAGGAGATCGAGGACCTGACCAAGTAGGTCCGGCCCGACAGCTCGAAGCCCTCACCTTCCCGGCGGAAGGTGAGGGCTTCGTCGTACGCGTACGGGCGCACCGCTCAGAGTTGGTACACCGCGCCCGGCGCCGCGAGTTCGGTCGGGCCGGTGAAGACCTCGCGGGCGTCGGAGAGGTTGCGCTCGGCGTCGGTCCACGGGGGGATGTGCGTCAGCACCAGGCGGCCGACGCCCGCCCTGGCGGCCAGCTCGCCGGCCTCGCGGCCGTTGAGGTGGAGGTCCGGGATGTCCTCCTTGCCGTGCACGAAGGACGCCTCGCAGAGGAAGAGGCCGGTGCCCTCGGCCAGCTCGTCCAGGGCCTCGCAGATGCCGGTGTCGCCGGAGTACGTGAGCGAGGAGCCGCCGTGCTCGATGCGGATGCCGTACGTGTCCACGGGGTGCCGGAGCTTCTCCGTACGCACCGAGAAGGGGCCGATCTCGAACCAGCCCGGCTTCAGCGTGTGGAAGTCGAAGACCTCGCTCATCGCATGGTCGGACGGGGTGTCCGCGTGCGCGGTGGTGAGCCGCTGCTCCGTGCCCTCGGGGCCGTAGACCGGGATGCGGGCGGGGCGGTCGCCGCCGTGCGGGTAGTAGCGGACGACGAAGTACGCGCACATGTCGATGCAGTGGTCGGCGTGCAGGTGGCTGAGGAAGATCGCGTCGAGGTCGTAGAGACCGACGTGGCGCTGCAGCTCTCCGAGGGCGCCGTTGCCCATGTCGAGGAGCAGCCTGAAGCCGTCGGCCTCTACGAGGTAGCTCGAGCATGCCGATCCCGCGGAGGGGAACGAGCCGGAGCAGCCGACGACGGTGAGCTTCATGGAGCGTGAACCTCCGAGACGTGGGAACGGGGAGGGTTCGTGCGGTTCTCGCGGTGCGGTTTGTTGAGCGTAAGGCGCGAAAGTGCGGGTCGCTCCTTCGGGGTGGCTCGTTGTGGGGGAACTCACCTGCGCTGTCACCGGTTCGGGTGGCGGGGGCGCCTGCGGCGGGCCTGTTCCCCTGCCGACGCCGGAGGGGCCGGAATGAAAATGCCGCCGCCGCAGATGTGCGGCGACGGCGGCAAAATCCAGCCCCCGCGGCGATTGAGCGGCGGGGGTACGGGGGCGGCGCCCCCGAAAACGGCTACGCCCAGAGCTGCCCCTGCATCGTCTCGATCGCCGCCTCCGTGGTCGGCGCGGTGTACACGCCCGTGGACAGGTACTTCCAGCCCCCGTCGGCCACGACGAACACGATGTCCGCGGTCTCCCCCGCCTTCACCGCCTTGTTGCCGACCCCGATCGCGGCGTGCAGCGCCGCCCCCGTGGAGATGCCCGCGAAGATCCCCTCCTGCTGGAGGAGTTCGCGGGTGCGGGTGACCGCGTCGGCGGAGCCGACCGAGTAGCGCGTGGTGAGGACCGACGCGTCGTACAGCTCGGGGACGAAGCCCTCGTCCAGGTTGCGCAGGCCGTAGACGAGGTCGTCGTAGCGCGGCTCGGCGGCCACGATCTTGACGCCCTCGACGTGCTCCCGCAGGTAGCGGCCGACGCCCATCAGGGTCCCGGTCGTGCCGAGCCCCGCGACGAAGTGGGTGACCGAGGGGAGGTCGGCGAGGATCTCCGGGCCGGTCGTCGCGTAGTGCGCGCCGGCGTTGTCGGGGTTGCCGTACTGGTAGAGCATCACCCAGTCCGGGTGCTCGGCCGAGAGCTCCTTGGCGACGCGGACCGCGGTGTTGGAGCCGCCCGCCGCCGGGGAGGAGATGATCTCGGCGCCCCACATGGCGAGCAGGTCGCGCCGTTCCTGGGAGGTGTTCTCCGGCATCACGCACACGATGCGGTAGCCCTTGAGCTTGGCCGCCATGGCGAGGGAGATGCCGGTGTTGCCGCTGGTGGGCTCCAGGATCGTGCAGCCGGGGGTGAGCCGGCCGTCCTTCTCCGCCTGCTCGACCATGTGGAGCGCGGGACGGTCCTTGACCGAGCCGGTGGGGTTGCGGTCCTCCAGCTTGGCCCAGATGCGGACGTCGGCCGAGGGTGACAGCCGCGGCAGGCGGACGAGCGGGGTGTTGCCCACCGCGGCGAGCGGGCTGTCGAAGCGCATCAGTTCATGCCGCCGGCGACGGCCGGGAGGATGGTGATGCTGTCGCCGTCGCTGAGCTTGGTGGAGATGCCGTCCAGGAAGCGGACGTCCTCGTCGTTCAGGTAGACGTTGACGAAGCGGCGCAGCTGGTCGCCGTCCACGATCCGCTCGCGGATGCCCGTGTGGCGGGTCTCCAGGTCCGTGAAGAGGTCGGCGAGGGTGTCCCCCTGGCCCTCGACGGCCTTGGCGCCGTCGGTGTAGGTGCGGAGGATGGTCGGGATGCGGACCTCGATGGCCATGGCGTGGGCTCCTGTCGAAGCGGAGTGGTGGCGGTGGGCGTGGGGCGTGCGGCTCTGCCCCCGCGCGGGGTCGGTACGTGGTGCGGTGGTGCCCGGGCCCGGGCGGCGGCGCCCGGGAGGTGGCCCGGCTCAGGCCTCGCGGCCGGCGGACCGGTGGTTCGTACAGATCGCGCTGGAGAGGCGGCACAGGTCGACGTGCAGGCGCGCCACGAGCAGCGAGCCCGGCGTCTTGTCACTCACGTCATGGGGAACCATGCGGTCATCGTATCGATTCCCGGTCGGGGATTCGGAGTGTGATCTCACCTGATGGATGGTCGGCGTTCGGTGGGCGGACAGGGCCGGGTTGTGCGCGGCCCTGTCCCGCCGCTGCGGGGGTGGTCAGGCCGCCGGGTACGCCTCGACGACCGCCACCTCCTCCTCGGTGATCTCGCCGTCCACGATGCGGTACGAGCGGAACTGGAAGGGGCCCGCGTCGTCGGTGTCCGCGGTGGACACGAGGACGTAGTGGGCGCCGGGCTCGTTGGCGTACGTGACGTCGGTGCGCGAGGGGTACGCCTCGGTCGCCGTGTGCGAGTGGTAGACGATCACGGGCTCCTCGTCGCGGTCGTCCATCTCGCGGTAGAGCTTGAGCAGGTCGCCCGAGTCGAACTCGTAGAACGTGGGCGAGCGCGCGGCGTTGAGCATGGGGATGAAGCGCTCGGGGCGGCCGCTGCCGGCGGGTCCGGCGACGACGCCGCACGCCTCGTCGGGGTGGTCGGCGCGGGCGTGCGCGACGATCTGGTCGTACAGCGTCTGGGTGATGGTCAGCATGGCGCCCAGGATAGGACGGCGGGCCCCCGCGTACCGAGGAGTGGTACGCGGAGGCCCGCATCGTGGGACGCCGCTGGTGGGGGCGTACGCCTCAGCGCTTCACGCGGTCCGCGAATGCCTTGCCGTCCGGGTTCCTGGACTTCAGGACCAGGTAGGAGACGCCGAGGATCAGGGCCCACAGCGGGGCGCAGTAGAGCGAGATCCTGGCGTCCTTGTCGATGCCCATCATGACGATGACCACGGCGATGAACGCGAGCGCGAAGCCGCTGGTGAACGGGGCTCCGGGGGCCCGGAAGGAGGACTGCGGGAGCAGCCCGCGCTCGGCGAGGCGGCGGTAGCGGATCTGGCTGACCAGGATCATGATCCAGGCCCACATGCCGGAGATCGTGGCGAAGGAGACGACGTAGGTGAAGGCGTCACCGGGCCACTGGTAGTTGATCCACACGCCGACGAGCATGAGGGCCGCGGAGAACGTGGTGCCGATGAGCGGGGTGCCGCTGCGGGTGAGCCGGGTGAAGAACTTCGGGCCCTGGCCGTTGAGCGCGAGGTCGCGCAGCATGCGGCCGGTGGAGTACATGCCGGAGTTGCACGAGGAGAGCGCGGCGGTGAGGACGACGAAGTTGACGATGCCGGCGCCGACGCCGAGGCCCATCTTCTTGAAGGCTTCCACGAACGGGGAGACACCGGGCGAGAAGTCGGTCCAGGGCACGACCGAGAGGATCATGATCAGGGCGCCGACGTAGAAGACGGCGATGCGCCAGGGCACGGTGTTGATGGCCTTGGGCAGGACGGTCTTGGGGTCCTTGGACTCACCGGCGGTGACGCCGACGAGTTCGACGGCGAGGAAGGCGAACATCACGATCTGCAGGGTCATCAGGGTGCCCTTGATGCCGTGCGGGAAGAAGCCTCCGTCGGACCACAGGTGGGTGACGCTCGCGGTGTCCCCGGCGTCGGAGAAGCCGAGGGTGAGGATTCCGGCGCAGATGAGGATCATGCCGACGATGGCGGTGACCTTGACCATCGAGAACCAGAACTCCAGCTCACCGAAGAGTTTTACGGAGATGAGGTTCACGCCGTACAGAATGATCGTGAAGACCAGGGCCGAGACCCATTGCGGGATTTCGAACCAGAACGTCATGTACTGGGCGGCCGCGGTGACTTCGGTGATTCCGGTGACGACCCAGAACAGCCAGTACGTCCAGCCGGTGACGAAGCCCGCGAAGGGGCCGATGAATTCGCGCGCGTACTCCGAGAAGGAGCCCGAGACCGGGCGGTACATGAGGAGTTCGCCGAGCGCGCGCATGATGAAGAAGATGACCAGGCCCGCGATGGCGTAGGCCAGGATGATGCTGGGTCCGGCCTTGGCTATGGCCTTGCCGGCGCCGAGGAAGAGCCCGGTGCCGATGGCTCCGCCGATCGCGATCATCTGGATCTGGCGGGCGCCGAGGGCTCTCTGGTAGCCCTCGGGAGAGGCGGTGGCATCCGCGGCTGCGGCGTGCGGGCCGTCCTGCCCCTTGTCGTCGATCTGCGCCGATGTCATGTGGTTGCGCCTTTCTCCACGCCGATCCGCGCCTTTCGGCCGCGGATCAGGTCCTGATCCCCCCGGATACGGATGGAGTGCCGCCGGTGGTTACCGGCTGATAGCGCCTACCCGGGAACAGGGGTGGCGTTCCCGGGTGGTCGTGAAGATTTACCACGGGCGTGAAGGCGATCCGGCGGACGTTCTGTGGCGCACAGCACAAGTAAAAGCGGACAAGGCGGTCCGGGCGCTGCAAACGAGACCGTTGAGGTGACGCGATCGTTATTCGGATTTGAGTGTCCGTTGAGCGAACACGGTGACGGGGCGCGCCCCGGGTGTCACGGCATCATGGTCTCGACCAGGGTTTCCTGGAGGGCGCCGAGCCAGAGATAGGCCATGACCATGGGCTTTCGGGGGTCGCTGTCCGGGAGCCGGTAGAGCGAGCTCTCCTCGCCCTCGTCCTCGTCGCCGACCTCCAGGCGGGTGCCGATGGTGAGCCGGAGGTCGTTGAGGGAGCCGAGCCAGTTCCGGCACTCGTCGGCGGTGAGGGTGAGCACGGCGGCGCCCTCGCCGGCGGGGGTCAGCGCGTCCAGCGTGCGTACGACGACGAGGGCGTCCTCGCGCTTGCGGGTGCGCAGGTCGTTCTCGGTGAACCGGCGGAACTCGGCGGAGGCGGCGCGCAGTTCGTCGTCCTCGTCGCCGTACGCCTCGGGGAAGAGGCGGGCCAGGGCCGGGTCGGCGGGCGGCTCGCTGGGGCCCTCGGCGAAGAGCGCGGCGAGCGGGTCCTCGCCCTCGGCGGGCTCGTCGCCGGGGCCGATGAGTTCGAGCAGCTGGACGGCGAGGGAGCGCAGGATCGCGATCTCCACCTCGTCGAGCGCGACGGCCGCGCCGCCGCCGGGAGTGGCCTCGAAGTGGCCGGCCATGGGTTCTCTCCGATGATGGTCGGGCGGTGCGGGTGGGCCGTGCGGTGCGGTGCTGGGGGGTGTCTTGTCGATCAGGCGCGGACCCGGCCATGATCGGCAAGACATCCCCTTAGTTGCGGTCCTGGGTGAGCGTGGCCCACAGCCCGTAGCCGTGCATGGCCTGGACGTCGCGCTCCATCTCCTCGCGGCTGCCGCTGGAGACGACGGCGCGGCCCTTCTGGTGGACGTCGAGCATCAGCTTGTGCGCCTTGTCCTTGGAGTAGCCGAAGTACGCCTGGAAGACATAGGTCACGTAGCTCATGAGGTTGACCGGGTCGTTGTGGACCAGCGTCAGCCAGGGGACGTCGGGCTCGGGGACGACGAGGTGGTCCTCGGCCGATTCGGGACGTTCGATCTCTGTAGGGGCGACGCTCACCTGTCCCATGCTGCCACTCGCAGGGGGCGCCCGCACAAACGGCCCCACCTCGGCACCCCCATCTCGTCACTCTGACGAAATAGGGGTAGCATCCCCGGCATGAACTCTGCGGACCTTGGGCGACGGGTCGGTGTGCCGTCGACAGCGCTCTTCACCGACCAGTACGAGCTCACGATGGTGCAGGCCGCGCTGAAGGCCGGGACGGCCGGGCGGCGCTCGGTCTTCGAGGCGTTCACCCGCCGGCTGCCGGAAGGGCGGCGCTACGGCGTCGTCGCGGGCACCGGGCGGGTCCTGGACGCGGTGGAGAACTTCCACTTCGACGAGGAGATGCTCGGCTTCCTGCGCGACCAGGCGATCGTGGACGGGCCGACGCTGGACTACCTGGCGGACTACCGGTTCGGCGGCGACATCTGGGGCTACCCGGAGGGCGAGGTGTACTTCCCCGGCTCGCCGATCCTGCGGGTCGAGGGCTCGTTCGCCGAGTGCGTGCTCCTGGAGACGGTGATCCTCTCGATCCTCAACCACGACTCGGCCATCGCGGCGGCGGCCTCCCGGATGTCGGCGGCGGCGGGCGGGCGCCGGCTGATCGAGATGGGCGCACGCCGCACCCACGAGCTGTCGGCGGTCGCCTCGGCGCGTGCCGCGTACATCGGCGGCTTCGACACCACCTCCGACCTGGCGGCCGGCTTCCGCTACAACATCCCGACGGTCGGCACGAGCGCCCACGCCTTCACCCTGCTGCACGACTCGGAGCGGGACGCCTTCCGCGCCCAGGTGGACTCGCTGGGGCGCGGTACGACGCTGCTCGTGGACACGTACGACGTGGCGACGGCGGTCCGTACGGCGGTCGAAGTCGCGGGGCCGGAGCTGGGCGCGGTACGGATCGACTCCGGGGACCTGCTGCTGGTCGCCCACCGGGTGCGCCAGCAGCTGGACGAGCTGGGCGCCACGGAGACGAAGATCGTGGTGACCTCGGACCTGGACGAGTACGCCATCGCCTCGCTGGCCGCCGCGCCGGTGGACGCGTACGGGGTGGGCACGCAACTCGTCACGGGCAGCGGGCACCCCACGTGCTCGATGGTCTACAAGCTCGTCGCCCGCGCGGGGTCCGGCGACCCGGCCGACGAGCTGCGCCCGGTCGCGAAGAAGTCGATGGGCGCGAAGTCGTCCAAGGGCGGCCGCAAGTGGGCGGCGCGCCGGCTGGACGAGGAGGGCGTGGCCGAGGCCGAGGTGATCGGCACGGGGCCGGTGCCGGAGGCGCTGGCCGGGCGGCAGTTGCTGGTGGAGCTGGTCCGGGGCGGCGAGGTGGTGGCCCGTGAGCCGCTGGACGCCGCGCGGGACCGGCACATCGCGGCGCGGGCGGGGCTGCCGTTGTCGGCGATGCAGTTGTCGCGCGGCGAGGCGGTGATCCCCACCGAGTACGCGTGACGGGCGGCCCCCGGGGTACCGCTTTGTCCTCCATGGCCGGACGGGCTCGGTGTGGGCGACGGAAGCCCGATGTGCGGCGACCCCGCCGATTTTGCGCGGGTGCGCTTGCTTGACCCGCTGGAATCCCTAGGCTCGGGGCCGTCCCCCGTACCGCTCCCCCACTCCCCGAAGGACACCCACCATGCACCGCGCCTTGATCGTCGTGGACGTTCAGAACGACTTCTGTGAGGGCGGGAGCCTCGCCGTGGCGGGGGGTGCCGATGTCGCCGCCGCCATCACCGACCTGATCGGCGAGAGCCGGCCCGCCTACCGGTACGTGGTGGCCACCCGGGACCACCACATCGATCCCGGGGACCACTTCTCGTCGGCCCCCGACTTCGAGCACTCCTGGCCGCCGCACTGCGTGGCCGGTACGGAAGGTGTGGGCTTCCACCCCAATTTCGCCCCCGCGGTCGCCTCCGGGGCCATCGACACGGTGTTCGACAAGGGCGCCCACGCGGCGGCGTACAGCGGCTTCGAAGGGCTCGACGAGAACGGCACCGGGCTCGCCGAGTGGCTGCGCGGGCACGGCGTCAGCGAGGTCGACGTGGTCGGCATCGCGACCGACCACTGCGTGCGCGCGACCGCGCTGGACGCCGTCCGCGAGGGCTTCACCACGCAGGTGCTGCTCGACCTGACCGCGGGGGTCGCCGAGGCGACGACCGACCGGGCGCTGGCCGAGATGCGCGGCGCGGGTGTGACGCTGACCGGCAAGCCGGTCGTCTGAGCACCCCGGGCCGGGGTCAGCCGCTGCCGGCCGGGACGGCGGGCGCGGCGGGCCTCAGCAGGGCGCGGATGGGGTGCCAGAGCTCCTGCGCGCAGCCGGGTCTGGCGCGCCACAGGACGCCGTCCGGGTGGTGCAGGACGGCGGTGATCTCGTCCGGGGTGGGCGGCTCGGCGTTGCCTCGCAGGTAGACGGCGCGCAGGCCCAGGTTGCGCAGCCGGGTCAGGGCGCGGGCCCGGTTGGCCGCGTGCACCAGGACCCGGACGGGGGCGCCGGGACCCGGGCCCTCGGCCGGGCTCGGCAGGGTGATCGCGACGACCACACTGCCGTTCGGCAACTTGCTGAATCCTCCGCCTGCCATACGTACGCGCTCCCCCGTGAGACATCGTGTCAATAAGAAAGTGAACAGAGGCACCTAAACACGATCGGCCGCCGCCCGCTAGAGGGCGACGGCCGATCATGCTGTGACCTGCGGTGACGCGGTTCTACTTGTGCGCGGCACCGACCTGGACGGTCATCGTCTCGCCGCTGAGCGGCTCGCTGACGATCGTGATCCTGGTGTTGGTGTCAGGAACCTTGACGCTTCCGGTCGGGTTCTCCTTGTACCAGTAGGTGCCCGTGTGGTCGTTGAACGACGGGACGCCGAGCTGCGGCTTGACCTTCACGGCCTGGTCGGCCAGGTGCAGCGTGAAGCCGTCCGTCGGGTACCAGCTGAACGGGGCGTCGAAGGGCTGGATCTTGTTGCGCATGATCGAGCCGTTCGTCCACTTCAGCGGCTTGGCGTGCGCGTCCACCGGCAGGATCAGGCCCTGGCCCGGGTGCTGCGAGACGTTGTTGTCCTTCTGGGAGGTGTCCCAGAGCCAGACCAGCAGACCGTTCTGGTACGGGTAGTGCTCGACCCAGTCCGGACGGGTGGTGGAGAACCCGAAGTTGTACGGGCCCGTCTTGAGCGTCGTGTCGTAGCTGACGTACTGACGGTTCTCCGCGAGGTAGTACTGCGGGTAGTCCTTCTCGAACGACGAGCCGACCCGCGAGAAGCCCTTGCTGGTCCAGCCGTTGTCGTCGCCCTCGGCGTTGTCCGTGAAGAGCGCGGCACCGTCGGCGTTCACCGAGATGGTGTCGGCCGCGAAGCCCACGCCGCCCGCGCCGCCGTCGGTGGCGTAGCGGAAGCGGATGTCGATCTTCTGGCCCGCGTAGGCGTCCAGCGAGTACGACAGCTTCTGGTACTTGCCGGAGACGTCGGTCAGGGCCGGCTTGTCACTGGCGTCGCGCGGGATCGGCTGACCGTCGGCGGTGCCGTCGATCGCGGTCCAGCTGGTGCCGCCGTTGGTGGACACCTCGGTGTAGAGGTAGTCGTAGTCCTTCTCGATGTCCCACCAGCCCTGGAGGTCCAGGGAGGCCTTGGACTTGCCGGTGAGGTCGACGGGGCGCGACAGCGTGTTGCTGAGGTTGTCGCCCATGTCGCTCCACCACTGCTTGGCGCCCTCGGCGGGCGTCGTGACGGCGGTGGTGACGGCCTTCTCCGGCAGCTCGACGACGAGCGCCTGCTTGTCCTTGGTGTTGTACTCGGACACGCCCAGCTTGTGGGTGGACTTCGTCGCGGCCTTGGCCTCGGCGTAGTTCAGCCAGCCCAGCTGGAGCTTGTCCCAGGCGGTCATGTCACCGGGCATGTCCCCGATGCTGTCCTTGCCGGTGCCGAGCCAGGAGCCCGCCGACATCAGCGACCAGAAGCCGACCGAGTTCTCGGCGGTGTTGGTCGTGTCGTACAGGTCCGGGAGGCCGAGGTCGTGGCCGTACTCGTGGGCGAAGACGCCCAGGCCGCCGTTCTCGGGCTGCGCGGTGTAGTCGCCGACCCAGAGGCCGGTGTCACCGATCTGGGTGCCGCCGGCCTTGTTGTTCTCCGGGCCGGTGGCGCCGGCGTTGGTGCCGTACGCGTACCAGCGGTGCGCCCAGATGGCGTTGGTGCCCTCGACGCCGCCGCCGGCCGACTCGTCCTCACCCGCGTGCACGATCTGGAAGTGATCGATGTAGCCGTCGGGCTCGTTGAAGTTGCCGTCGTTGTCGAAGTCGTAACGGTCCCACTGGTCGTACTGGGCGAGGTCCGTCTTGATCTGCTCGGGCGTGCGGCCCTTGGCCTTCTGGTCGGCGGCCCAGGCGTTGACGCCGTCCTTGATCATGTCCCAGGCGTTGGCGCAGTTGGTCGAACCGCAGTAGTTCGAGCCGTAGCGCGCCTCGTTGTAGGGGACCTTGACCCAGTCGGAGACCTCACCGTCGACCGAGTAACGGCCGGAGGAGGTCTTCTCGTAGTACGTCTTCAGGGAGTGCTTGCCCGCACCCGTGCCGAAGTACAGCTCCTGGAAGTGGGCCTGGTTGTAGTCGGCCTGCCAGGCGGTGCTGTTGTCCTTCTTCGGGTCCGGCTGGGCGATCTGGTTGTGCAGCGGCCCGGGCGTGCCGCCGTACTTCTTGACGGCCGGCTTGGGGCCCGCGCCGTCCGGGTCGTACATGGTCGTGTTGTCGACCTGGTCGCCGAACTCCACCAGGACGGTGAAGATCTTGTCGGTCTTCTCACGGCCGAGCTCGACGTACTTCTTGTCGTCCAGCTTGACGACCTGCGAGCCTCCGCGCGACGAAACCTTCTTGTCGCCGGATATGACCTGTTCCAGAGCAGCCTGGCGCTGAGCGGCCTGCTGCTTGCTGAACGGGCCGTCCAGGTCGTGCTCGTTGCCCTTGGCCGACCCCGGGTCCCGGCGGTCGACGGAGGCAGCGGCGCCTGACGCCTGGTCATCTGCCTGAGCGGTGGCGAAGGCGGATGCGGTCGCGGCGGTCGCGGCCATGGCCACGACAACCGCTCCGGTCCGAAGCGCCCGTCTCTTAATGATCACGTGATGCAGTCCTCCCCGGCGTCCGCGGCGACGGCCCGGGAGTGTGGAGAGGCCGCGCGCGGAAACGCGTCACAAGTGACGACATTCGACCGGAGTTACGGAAGAAAAGACAGACCTTGACTTGAACGGAGCAAGTGCACTATGCAGGAGCACCATTCCGGTATCCGGACGAGACGTTCGCGGGCGCCCGGCGCGTCAACGCCCTCTGCGGGCGCGCGAGATGACTCCGTGCGCCCCCCATGCACCGGCACTGTGGGTTAGGTTACGCTTACCACCCGTTCCTCCAGGGCATCCACCGTCATAGAGTCGCTTGACAGCGCGACCGTGTTGAGAGACCGCCCATCCGACGTCCCGAGGACGGAAACCGCCATGCCGCGTCCTACTGCCGCACAGCTCTCCTACGGTTCGGTCACCGTCGTCTTCTCGACCCTGGCCATGTTGCTGCTGTTCCGCACCAGTTCGGGCATCGGTATCGCCGCCGTCGGTACGGTCGCGCTCGCCCTCGGACTCGTGGTGTCCGTCACCGTACCCGCGAAGCCCCGCCGTTACGCGGCAAGGGCGGCGGGGACGGCCGCCCCGGTGTCCGCGCACCGTGGCACCGTGCCCGCCGCCCGCGACGAGAACCGCGCGCCCGTCTCCGCGCAGAGCCTGCGCTGAGTCCCGGTCCGGCCCGCGCCGAGCCCGGGCCGAACCTCAGTTGACGGTGACCACCACCGTCTTGGCCGCCTTGTCCTGGAGCCCCTGGCGGTAGGGCTTGTCCGTGAACATCAGCACGATGTTGATGAGCCACCACAGGCAGGGGCAGCACAGCAGCGCCGGCAGCCACAGCACCACGGCCCGCAGGAACGCCGCGCCGGTGTCCGGCACCCTGCCGTCGTTGAGCATCGCGACCCGCATCTTCAGCAGCCGCTTGCCGAGCGTGCGGCCGTCCTTGTGCGTGAAGTACGTGTCGTACGCGACGTAGCAGACGAGCCCGATCAGCGACCAGAGCAGCTGATGTCCGGTGTAGGTCTGGGCGAAGATGTCGCTGACGTCGTCGTCGTTGCCGTTGCCGTCCGCGGCACCGACCGCGCCGCCCCAGGGCAGGGAGATCAGGTACAGCGGGATCGAGATGATCAGGAAGTCGATCAGCCGGGCCAGGATGCGCTTGCCGGGCTCCGCGAGCGGCGGCATTCCCGCCAGTGGGTCCGCGCCGCCGTAGGGTCCGCCGCCACCGTAGGGTCCCGGGTCGTACGGCGGAGGCGGCGCGCCGCCTCCGTAGGGCGAGCCGGACGACGGCGGCGGCTGGTCCCCGGGCGGCCGCTTCCTGAAGGGGTCGTCCTCGGGCGGCTGACCGGGCGGCGGCTGATCGTTGCTCATGGGGGCAGTGCATCCCGCGCCCCGGGCCCCCGCAACGGCTCAGGTGCGTTCGGGGGAAGGGCCGGGGGTGTCAGCCCGCGACGAAGGTGCGGGCCGCCTTGTCGTGCCAGCACTGGCGCCAGGGCCGGTCCACCAGGCACCACAGGACGCCGGCCACCCCGACGACCAGGACGCCCAGCACGCCGTACACCAGCCACCGGCGCAGCGCGGCGCCGAAGCCGGGGGTCTCGTGGGACTCGATGTCCCGTACGTCGAGGCCGCACAGCTTCTTACCGAGCGTACGGCCCCACTTCGCGGTCGGCAGCGCGTCGAGGAGTACGCCCAGCACGAGGAACACCGCCAGCACCGCGCCGCCCAGCGCGGCCGTGGTGGAGTCCAGCAGCCATACCGTGACCGTCTCGCCGGTCTGCTTCGCGGCGTCGATCTTCCCGTCGATGTGGTCCACCGCCCGGCCGGCCAGCGGGACGGCGGCCACGGCGGTGAGCGCGCCCAGCACCACGGTGTCGATGAGCCGAGCGGCGAACCGCTTGCCGAGCGGGGCGGGGCGGCCCTCGGCCCGCGCCGCGATGAGCCCTTGGAAGGGGTCGGCGGCGGGTGGCTTCCAGGGAGTGACGGGCGCCTCCGGCGCGGGGCGTGCCTGCGGCACCGGGTGCGCCTGCGGCGCGGGGCGCGCGTTGAGGGTGCGGAGGGTCAGGGTGCCCTCGGTGGGCGCGGGAGGCTCCGGCGTACCCGTTCCGTCCTCCATCTCCCCCACAGCCTGAACGGCATGGGAGGTACCCCCTGGACGGGCTTGAGGTGGCTGATGCGCCCGAGGAAGCTCGGGAAGCCCAGCCCGTTGCACCTCAGCCCGTTGCGACCCAGCCCGTCCGGCGTTCGAGGACGGAACCCTCGGGGCGGGGGGCCTCGCGTCCTCGGGGGCGGGCTTGGAGGTCTCCGGCCACGACACGTGGTGGTCAGGGGTGCCGGCGAAGGCGTCGGCCTGCCAGGCGATGGCGGGTTCGGGGCGGCCGCCCTCGTGACCCTCCTCGTCGAGGAACACCGGTCCGGTCTCCTCGACCACCGCCGGTTCGTCCGGCTTCGGGGCCGGGCGGCTGGAGCCGGGCACCCAGGAGGCGCCGTTCCAGTAGCGGACGTAACCGGGGATGGACGGGTCGGGGTAGTACCCCTCGCGGGGGCTCTCGTCACCGGGTGCCGGGGTTGGGGCGCTCATCACCGTGGTCCCGTATCTCTTCGCGGCCTCAATACAGGGGTCCACATCTACCAGACAGGCGCGTACTCCCGGGCCGGTCCGGATGTTTGGCCCACTTTCCGGTCACGCGAACTTTTTTCGGGAAGTCGCGTAATGGATGGCGTGCGGGGCGCTCTCACCCGTGCGGGCCGGTCGTGGGACCGGCCCCGGAGAACGGAAGGACGCCGTCATGCACACCGTCGTGGAACGCGAGCTGGAGCTCAAGCTGGTCCTGTCGCCCGAGCGCAGCATCCCCGTACCGGCCAGGCTGACGTACCGCACGGAGGACCCGTACGCGGTGCACATCACCTTCCACATCACCTCGGACTCGCCGGTGTACTGGACGTTCGCCCGCGATCTGCTGGTGGAGGGGGTGTTCCGGCCGTGCGGGCAGGGGGACGTGCGGATCTGGCCCACCAAGGTGGACGGGAACCACGTCATCTGCGTGGCGCTGACGTCCCCGGACGGCAACGCCCTGCTGGAGGTCCCTTCCGCCGCCGTGGCGGTGTGGGTGGAGCGGACCCTGCGGGTGGTGCCGCCGGGTACGGAGACCGGGCGGCTCGGCATCGACGAGGGGCTGGCCGAACTCCTCGCGCCGCTGCCGGCCGACGACCTCTGGATGAGCGACCCGTGGCCGTCGGACGAGTCGCAGGACGGGGAGAATTGAGGAGCGGGGGCCGGGGCCGGGGCCGGGGCCGGTCAGAACACCTTGCCCGGGTTGAGCAGCCCGAGCGGGTCGAACGCCTGCTTGATGCCCCGGTGCAGTTCCACGCCCACCTCGCCGAGTTCCCGGGCCAGCCACTCCTTCTTCAGGACGCCCACCCCGTGCTCGCCGGTGATCGTGCCGCCGAGGGCGAGGCCGAGGGCCATGATCGCGTCGAAGGACTCCCGGGCCCGCCGGGACTCGTCGGCGTCGGCGGGGTCGAAGCAGACGACGGGGTGGGTGTTGCCGTCGCCCGCATGGGCGCAGACCCCGATGGTGAGGCCGTACTTCTCGGCGATCTCCGCCGTGCCCGCCAGCATCTCGCCGAGCCGCGAGCGCGGTACGCACACGTCGTCGATCATCGTCGCCGGCTTGACGGTCTCCAGCGCGGTCAGCGACATCCGCCGGGCCTGGAGCAGCATCTCGGACTCGGCCGCGTCCTCCGCCGGGACGACGTCGGTGGCGCCGGCGGCGGTGCACAGGGCGGCGACGGCGGCGAGGTCGGCGGCCGGGTCCGGGGTGTCGAAGGCGGCGAGCAGCAGGGCCTCGGTGGTCTCGGGGAGGCCCATGTTCGCCATCCGGTTGACCGCCTGGACGGTCGTACGGTCCATCAGTTCGAGGAGTGATGGGGTGTGGCCGCCCTCCATGATCCGGCAGACCGCGTCGCAGGCGCCCGCCGCGTCGGCGAACTCGGCGGCGAGGACGAGCTGCCGGGGCGGCCGGGGTTTCAGTGCGAGGACGGCCCTCACGACGATCCCGAGGCTGCCCTCGGAGCCGACGAAGAGGCGGGTGAGGTCGTATCCGGCGACGCCCTTGGCGGTGCGGCGGCCGGTGCTGAGCAGGCGCCCGTCCGCGAGGACGACGTCGAGACCGAGGACGTATTCGGCGGTGACCCCGTACTTCACGCAGCACAGGCCGCCGGACGCGGTGCCGATGTTGCCGCCGATCGTGCACATCTCCCAGCTGGACGGGTCCGGCGGGTAGTACAGGCCGTGCTCGTCCACCGCGCGGGAGAGCACGGCGTTGACGACGCCCGGCTCGACCACGGCGACCCGGTCGACGGGGCTGATCTCCAGGATGCGGTCCATCTTCACCAGGGAGAGCACGATGCAGCCGTCCGTGGCGTTGGCGGCGCCCGACAGGCCCGTGCGGGCACCCTGCGGGACGACCGGGACGCGCAGCGCGGTGGCGGTGCGCATGACGTGCTGGACCTGTTCCACGGTGCGCGGGAGCACGACGACGGCGGGGGCGCCGGCCTCGCAGAAGCTCGCCATGTCGTGGGCGTAGGAGGCGGTGACGTCCGGGTCGGTGAGCAGGGCCCCGGCGGGAAGACCCGCCCGCAGCTGTTCGAGGAGATCGTCCATGATCCAAGCGTGGCACCCGGGCCCATTGGTGTGAACCCGTCTGCGGTGGCGATCCCAAGGCGCGGTGTGATCTTCATACTGACGCACAGTGAGCGGCATGGATCTCACGCCTCAGCAGCCCCCGGGGGCCTCCGGGCCCGAGTACTCCTTCGACACCGGCTGGCCCGCCCCGGACGCGTCCCCGCAGGACCCCGCGTCCCCGGCCGAGCCGCCGCCCCCCACGATGCGTACGACGCTGCGCCGGGCCGCGTTCGGCATCGTGGCGGGCGCGGTCCTGGTGACGGGCGCGGTGGTCGCGGTGCCCGACGACGACAAGGACGCAGCACCGCCGGTGGCCGGCCCGGTCTCGCGGGCGATGAGTGCGACGGCCGCCGGCTCCCCCGCCGCGCTCGCCGATCTGACGGCGCTCATCGGGGACCGGCAGAAGTGGGTCGGCACGCACCCCTCGGACGCGGATTCCTGGGCGGTGCTGGGGTCGGCGTACGTGGAGGCGGGGCGGCGGGCCGCCGACCCGGCGTACTACACCCGGGCCGAGCAGGCGCTGAAGCGGTCGCTGGACGTGCGCCCCGGCGAGAGCGGCAACACCGCCGCCTGGGTGGGCCTCGCATCGCTGGCCAACGCCCGCCGCGACTTCGTGACCGCCAAGAAGTGGGGTGAGACGGTCCGGGCGCGGCGGCCGAAGGAGTGGGCGGTCTACCCGCAGCTGATCGACGCCTACAACGGCCTCGGCGACCAGAAGTCCGCGATCACGGCGGTGGAGCGGTTCACCGAGCTGCGGGCCGGGGTCCCGGCGCTGGGCCGGGCCGCCGAGATGTACCGCGACCGGGGCTGGCGCGAGGACGCGCTGGCCACCGCGCAGGACGCGGCGAACCGGGCCAGGACGCCCGCCGAGAAGGCCGCCTGCCTGTCCAGGCTGGGCGACCTGGCCTGGGAGCGGGGCGAGCCGAAGGAGGCCGTGGCGCAGTACGGGGCGGCGCTGCGCGTCGAGAAGGGCCACCACCCCTCGCTCGCCGGGCGGGCCCGGGCGCTGGCGGCCCTCGGGCGCACCGACGAGGCCGTGCGGGATTACCAGGCCGCCCTGGCGAAGTCGCCGCGCCCGGCGTACCTGCTCGAGCTGGGCGAGCTGTACGAGTCGCTGGGCCTGGACGGCGATTCGGTGGGCCAGTACGAGAAGCTGCGGGCGGCCCTGGACCGGGGCAAGGCGCGCGGCGTGGACGAGTCGCTGCCGCTGGGCCGCTTCGAGGCCGCGCACGGCGACGCGGACGCGGCGGTGGAGCTGCTGCGGGCGGAGTGGCGGCGGGGCCACCACAGCGCGGCGGTGGCGGACGCGCTGGGCTGGGCGCTGCACCGGTCGGGCGACTCGGACGGGGCGCTGGAGTACGCGCAGCGGGCGGTGGACTCGGGCGGGCAGAACGCCTCGTACGCGTACCACCTGGGCATGGTGCAGCGCGCGCTGGGCGACTACGGTTCGGCGCGCCGCCAGTTGGAGGGGGCGCTGCGGACCAGTCCGAAGTTCTCGCCGCTGGACGCGCCGCTGGCCAGGGAGGCGCTGGACAACCTGGGCGAGCCCCCGGCGGGCGGCCCGGCGGACATGCAGCCGCCGCCGGCCCCGGAGCCCCCGGCCCCGCAGGCTCCCGCACCGCAGGGCCCGGCGCCCCGGGCCCAGGAACCGCAGGCCCCGGCTCGTGAGCAGCAGCCCGCGCCCGGCGGCGGTCCGGTGCCCGCGGCGGCCGTCGCGCAGGCCCCCGTAAAACCGTCACCGGCCGCGGTGGCCGGCCACTGACGTACGGACGAAGAAGGGGCGGGCCGCCGAGCACGCGTCCTTCTCCCCCGGCTTGCGCTGGAAGGAGCAGTACGCGCACGAGGCGGTGCACACGTTGGTCATGTTGAGGTGGCGGTTGACGTTGAAG